>NZ_JAGJEF010000059.1:0-34360 GCF_018100875.1 Pseudoalteromonas sp. MMG012 | reverse complement strand
GCAATACCTACATCCAGCTTGCTAAACCACTCTAAAAACTCATTCACCATCTCTCCTTTAAAAATACGACCATGTTGAGGTGCCATCATATTAATCTCAAGCTCTCGAACCCTCGCAACCCAGTTGTTTTTTGCGCTATTTGAAGGCATCCAACGGCGATGGAAGTACTCCATATACTTGATGTGCTGTGCGAAATCGTCAACAAATAATGGCACGTCACCATGCTCTAAAGAAGCGCCAATGTCTCCGCTCATTAAGATCTTTGCCTGAGGGTCGTAAACATTAAAATTGCCCGATGAGTGCAGGTAATGTGCAGGAATAAACTTTAGCGTCGCAGTGCCAAGCTTAATCTCGCCGCCTTCGTCTTTGATTGGCATATATTGGATGTTTTCCATACCAAAGTGACGTATGAACCCTTCCCAAAGCCATGGAGCATATAGCTTAGCGTTGGGCACTGTTTTATCCCATAAACCTAGCGAAGAAATGATGTCTGGGTCTTGATGGGATGCAAATAACGTGGTGATATGTTCTAGTTTTACATGGTGTAAAACTCCAGCAAGCATTGGCGAAAATAATTCAATACCACCTGGGTCTAGAATAATTGCTTCTTCAGCGCTTTTAATTAGGTATTGATTCGTGTCTATTATTTTTTCAGGTTTCGCTGGGTCTCGGCCTAGGACTAGCCACTGATGAGATTCTTCTGAATATAACTCGTTTGATTTCAACGCAGAGCTCCTCGTAATTTATATATTTCTTGTAGATTATCATTGACGGCTTTTTTTATTTTTTTAGCGGCTTCAGCAATGAAGTCAGACACTGACTCTAGGCTATGACTAAATTCTCCGGCATTAGAGGCTTCAACTCGACTGGTGACCGCTATGTATTCGGCACTACGCATTTGCTTTTGAATGTCTTCAAAGTAGCTTTCGAGCGAAAAAATAGCCTGCTCTAAATTGCGCGTTTTTTGTTTTAAGTCCATTAAACTTTGTTGTTGCAAGGTGATAACGCATTTGTGCGCAGAAGTACTTTGTGCTTTTGTTAATTGGTATTGGTAGTCAGTACAGCGAACCACGGCTAATGCCAATGTAAACAGTTGATTTGAAAGTTTTGATATCTCAGAAGTGGTGCGAATTGTTTGTTCAGAAAACTCGTCGATAAAGTTTGTTATCGGTTTAAAGCCGTATGCCGCATCACCGGCTCTCAATGCGACGACTCGAGCGTTCTTTGCCGTCAAAGAAAGGTTTTTTGCCTGACTTAAAATCATATCTAAATTTGTAATGATATTAGCAACTCGCACAAAATTATTCATTGCTGATGTGGCTTGCTGAGAATTGATCATTGTATGACTCGGTTGTTGCAATTTTTACAGCATAGATAACTTTTATTTTATTTCCCAATTTATTGCCTATAAAACATGGTGTATATAGTGCTTTATCTTGTTGGAAACTTGATTAATTTTGCTCTGTCGCCAATAGTTTTAGTAGGCAATGAACAGAGTAATGGCTTATTGAGTTGATAAGCATTGGGCAAGTAGCCGACTAAGGTTTACGTGGATGAAACGGCATATATTTTGGGCGATAGGTTACTTAATAATCGCTGTACTATTTATATTATACGGGCCCCCTCAACGAGTATGGGCTAGTCTTTGGGGCGCGGACCTTTGGTTAATTGCGGGGTTCATGACACTTCAGTACGGGAGTTGGTGGAAAACATCCACGCTTGCGTTAGCATTTACCTTTTTAGGTTACGTTGCTTTTGACTTCGTGAGTGTTGACGCATTCATTGTGTTGACGTTAAATATTTTTGAAGCTTATTTCATTGCTTTTTTCTTTAAACAACATTTTCAATTTCAACAAACAGTTAACCAGCCTAGTTATTTGGTAATGTGCTTAGTAAAGTTTGTGTTTCTCCCTTCATTAATACTAGGTGTAGCCGGTACCCAGTTGATTCCTGTGTTTTCAAACATGAGTGCACAGCGAGTGTTAATGGAGTGGTTTGAAGGGTCCGTTGTCACATTAGTAGTAGGTTTGCCAGTGGTTTTGTTATGTACGCAAAATGATAAATTAAAGTGGTCGTCTATCTATAATTTGCGTGACCTTGCATGGGGCGTGTCAGTGGCAGCTATTGCTATATGTTCCGCTTATATCTCTTGGGCGATGTTTGCAGTATTTACTGTAATTTTGTTGGCACTATGCGCTGTTTTTCGTGGTTTTAAAGCACTGAGTTTGGCGGGACTTATCTTAGCTGTCGTAATAGCTGCTGCGTTTAGTCATGGAGATTTATTGACCAAAGCCGAAAGTGACACCAAATTGACAGTCTTGGTTACTATGCTTTTAGGCTATTGTAATGCTTTGATAATTTGCATGTATGATTTATCAAATAAATGCTCGTTCACACATATGCGCGCGCTGGATAGTCATTATCAACATACTTTTGAACAAAGCCCTGTCATGTTAGTTACGCTCGATGATGAAGGTAGAATCTTACATATTAGTGATGGGTTTATATGCAACCTTGAATACCGGCGTGAACAACTTCTAAATAAACCAATTACAGATTTTATGACGGATCATTCTGCGAGCTTAATTCATCACCGCGGATTGCAAGGAAACACTCAGTTTTCGATTGAAGAAATTGTCTTAGTGACCAGCCGCAATCAACAGGTGGTGTGTTTATTAGAAGCGGAGGTTTTTAGCGACCATGAAGGTGGTGGGCACACATTATGTTTCTTTCAAGATATGTCAGAGCGGCAAAAGCTGGCCGAAGCGCTATCAAAAGAGAAGGAGCTGCTAGAAGTGACGTTAAGTTCAATTGGAGATGGTGTTATTTGCACTGATGTAGATAGTAATGTGACTTATATGAATCCTGTTGCAGAAGCTATTTTGGCAAAGCTAACAGCTGAGGTTGCTGGGCAGCCATTTCAAGAAGTAATGCCACTTTTTAACGAAGATACATTACAGCCGATAGAAAACTTGACTGATTATTGTATGGGTAACCATCAAACATTAGGGTTACCAGAGCTTACGTGTGTTAAAAACCACTTAGGACTAACATTTGCAATCCAAGATTCTATTTCGCCCATTTACGGTAAAAGTGGCAAAATAATGGGATCTGTGATGGTTTTTCAAGATGTGACTGAGTCACGAATGATGTCGCGTAAAATGAATCATTTGGCTCATCACGACGCATTAACTGGATTGCCTAATCGATTGTTATTGCAAGATCGGTTAATTCAAGCATGTAAACGAGCCCGGCGCTGTAAACATCAATTCGCGTTGGTGTTTATTGATCTCGATAAGTTTAAGAAAATTAATGATTCGTTGGGTCATGATTATGGCGACTTGTTACTGAAGCAAGTATCAGAGCGGCTTGCTGGGTGTGTAAGAGCATGCGATACCGTGTCACGTATGGGGGGAGATGAGTTTGTATTATTGCTCGATGCCATTGAAGACAAACGCCATGTACGTAAAGTGATTAAAAAAGTACTGTCGAGCACGACAGGAGAATATGAGCTTAAAGGTATTCAATTAACAGTGTCTTTAAGCGCTGGTATTGCGATATACCCTGACGATGGTGATAATGCGGAAACACTGATGAAGCATGCCGATACAGCTATGTATAGGGCTAAGAAAGTCGCTAAGACTGATTTTCAATTCTATAGCGCAAAACTAGATCATGAAGCCGAATTGCGTGTGGAGATAGAAAGTGCAATTCATAAGAGCATTGAAAAAGGCGAGTTTATTCCTTATTACCAACCTATTGTAAATGCGAAAACATTTGAGCTTGAAAAGTTAGAAATGTTGGCTAGATGGCAACAACAAGATCAGTTGCTCGACCCAATTCACTTTATTGCTATTGCGGAAGATGCCAATTTGATTGGCAAGCTCAGCCTACAATTGCTGAAGAAATCATTTCCACAATTTGCTCAATGGTTGTTAATTAAACCGGGCTTAATTTTAAGCATTAATATATCAGTGTTACAGCTCAGTGAAACACACTTTGTAAAGGAACTGCTTGATACAGCCGCTAAATATAATGTTCCGCCGACAAATTTAGAAATTGAAATCACTGAGTCGGCACTGGTATCAAATGTTGACGCGATGAAAAAAACATTACTGGAATTACAAAAACACGGCTTTGCAATAGCGATTGATGATTTTGGTACGGGGTTTTCTAGTTTGAGTTATTTGAAACATCTTAACTTTGACACAATAAAAATAGATGAATCATTTGTTGCAGACATCAGTGGCAGTAAGAAAAATGCTGATTTAGCGATGGTCATTGTTAATATGGCGAAAAGCCTTCAAGTCAACAGTGTTGCAGAAGGGGTAGAAAATGCGATGCAAGCGAAAGCGCTGACAGCATGCGGATGCGAGCAGCTGCAAGGCTATTTTTTCTCAGAACCGACTGATGCACAGGCAATGACCCATATGATTGAGCATGGTCAAGTATTTAGTACAATACATAAAGATAATTAGGCTAAATAGGGCGTGTCAATTTAGAAACCTATGAATTTCCTTCACCGTATAATTTGTCTGTTTTTATATGGCTGTTCGGTCTAGCAGACACGTATTTTCTCAATTATTTTGTGCAATACGCCACAGTACTTTGCTCGGGTCAAGTAAGCAAAACTCTGTCATGCCCCAAGGTTGTGTAACAATAGGGGTTACTTTGCAGTTAAATTCTTGCTCTAAATTAAGAGTGAGAATATGCTCATGCCATGCATTCACGTCAGCAACCTGTAAATGCATCATATAATTCTCGCAATGCTGAGGCTCATAGAAGTCTTGTAGTAAAAACGTATATGTTTGGTAACGAAAGAAAGCAATGCCTGCGTCTTGAGATTTGAGCTCAAACCCTAACCTTTTATAAAATTGTATTGATACGTCAAAATCTTTAGCTGGAATAAATGGTTTGAGTGATATGACATTTAAATTAAGCATAATTGTTCGAGTATGTTGTGACATTTCCTTTTAGACGTTTACCACTACTGGCAATTTAGTCCAAAGTATTCGCTGTTTAGCGTGCAAATTGTCAACGTTAAGTATTAACCCAGAGCCAACGTTATCATGTGGTCGTTATAAGTACGCTAAATTATGGTTAAGTTGCTTGGCTAGAACGCAACTTCATGATAGTTTTTCGCAAAAATAAATTAAGAGAAATACGATGCCAAAGGCCAGTGAAATAAAAAAACATGCAGCGATAGAATATAACAGTCGCGTTATGATCGTCAGAGATATTGAACGTTCAGTACCACAAGGACGCTCTGGTGGCAGTTTATACCGAATGCGCATGTATGATGTTGTAACAGGCGGTAAAGTTGATGAAACGTTTAAAGCAGATGAAATGCTGACGCTTGCCGATTTAATTCGCCGTCCAGTGATGTTTTCTTACATTGACGGTGATGAATATGTATTTATGGATGAAGAAGATTATACGCCATATAATTTGAATAAATCTTCGATTGAAGAGCAAGTACTATTTGTTTCAGAGGATACAAAAGGGTTACTTGCGGTCATTGTTGAAGGCAGCCCAGTTTCAATCGATTTACCATCAAGTGTTGAATTGGTGATCGAAGACACTTCTCCTTCAATTAAGGGCGCTTCAGCGAGTGCGCGTACCAAACCTGCGACCATGAGTACAGGCTTAATCGTACAAGTTCCTGAGCACATTTCAAATGGAGATCGCATTAAAATTAATACCGACGAAAAGAAATTTATGGGTCGTGCTGATAACTAATACAAAGGTTAAAAGTGAGATGCCTTAGCGTATCTCTCTTTTAACTATGACGTTTTGTTTTAGAAAGGAATTATGTATGACGAGCAAATGGTTAAGCATCAGTAATGCGCATGCCAAGAAAACCCTTATCTGTTTTCCATATGCAGGTGGCGGGGTTAATATATATGCTGGATGGCAAAAGTTACTGCCAGATGATGTTCGTTTGGTTATTGTACAACCGCCAGGCCGAGGTGGGCATTTTGGTGAACCAGCCATAGATGATATGGAGCAGTTAATTAGTGCGTTACAGGTGCATTTGGATCCCTACATGCAGGGTGATTATGTACTGTATGGTCATAGTTTAGGTAGTCGTGTTGCTTTTGAACTTTTACGTCAAGCATTAAAGCGAGGATTGCCGTGCGCGAAGCACTTTTTTGCATCAGGCAGTGCAAGTCCAAGTTATTGCGGAAATAGAAAAGCAATTTACGATTTACCTTCAGCCGAATTTAGGGCTGAGTTGGCGAGTTTGAATGGCACACCGAAAGAAATCTTAGAACATAGCGAATTGATGGATTTGTTTGAGCCAATGTTACGCGCAGACTTTAAGCTCGCTGACACTTATGGATACCATAAAGCACTGATATTACCATGCGCAGTGAGTGTTTTTGCGGGTACACAAGACCCTATACTTGAAGAACATACACGCCATTGGTTAACTTTTTTTGAGCAAGGTGAGTTTTCGTGGTTTGAAGGTGGACACTTTTTCATCAATGATTATACAGATGAGATTGTTGAGAAAGTTGGCGATAGGCTAGCTTCTATAACATAAAGCTTGAAAGTTGTAGCCTGAAAAAGGGCGTTAATTTTAGCGTATATTGTTGAATTATCTTAAACATCTGCTAACGTTGAATTGACTATAATAGCAACGAAAAGGAAAGTCATGAAAATCAAGCTAACGATCAAAAAGAAAAACCTAAAGGGTTTGTCGGATAATAACCACGCTATTTTTCACCAGCAAACACCGAACATAGTGGGTGGTAGAATGGACCCGCCATCTTTTGGTTGTGATACAGGCTACTTAGTATGTGGTGGTGATTCAATTATTCAGCGTAAGTAGTGCTTAGACTTTAAGCATAATAAGGCAGCGCAGTTAACAGTGCTGCCTTTTATATTTCTACTGATTACAACGTTGCCGAGGTTAGGCGTTAGACAATGCTTGCTTGGCAACTTGTAAGCTGGGTAGACTACCGACGTTTTGTAAAATATGCGCTTTGATTTGGTACGTTTGTGCCAATTGTGCTTCGGTCAAAACTTCATCTGGTTTACCATAAGCCACTACGCGTCCGTTTTCTAACATGGTAATGTTATCAGCAAAACTAGCCGCAAGTGCTAAATCATGTACGACAGCCAACACACCAGCCCCTTTGTTGGCAATATCTCTGGCTAATTGCATAACCTGATATTGATGGTACAAATCTAGACTTGCGGTTGGTTCATCAATGAGTAAGTAGCACGGCTCTTGATTTTCTAATGCTGGTAATAGTTGACATAACACACGTGCAAATTGCACTCGTTGCTTCTCTCCACCAGATAACTGTGTAAATGGTTTATTGATCAAATGCGACACGTTTAACGTATTAATGGCTTGTTTAGAATAAGCTTGTAATGTGGTAAAAGGTGTTGAATCGGCATGTACAAAATGAGACATATCGACAATTTCTTGTACTGTAAATGGGAAGTCACAATCATAGTTTTGCGTCAGAACGGCGCGCATGCGAGCGAACTGTTTAGCGTCATATTCATGGTAGTTTAGCTGTTGATATTCGACTTGCCCAGCCGTCAGTGGTATATCACCACATAGTGATTTTAAAAGTGTTGATTTACCAGCCCCATTAGGGCCCAAGATGACAGTCAGTTGCCCGCAGTTTAACGTTAAGTTAGCGTCATGAAGTAACGTATTCTGTGCTACTTTTACGGTAATATTTTTAGCTTCTATCATGCTAAAACCCTCTCGATTTATAGGTTTTTAGTAACATAACTAAGAAAAAAGGCCCGCCAATGGCGCTGGTGATTAAGCCAATAGGCAGTTCAGAGGGCAATATGAGAGTACGAGCAAGAATATCAGCAAGGCTTAACAATATTGCGCCACCTAATATTGAAGCCGGCATGAGATAGCGATGATCAGGACCCATAATTAAGCGCATGATATGAGGCACTATAAACCCCACGAAGCCAATCATTCCAGTAAGGGCGACTGCTGAGCCGGTACACAATGCAGTATAAATAAATGCCTTTTTTTTCAAGGCGACAACATTAACTCCTAAGTGTTTTGCTTGTTGTTCACCAAGCAAGTAAATATTGAGTGGCTTGGCCATTTTAGTTAATAACACACAACATATACAGATGATGATTAATGACGGTAAGATCATTTCAAAACTGTTGCCGGCGAGCGACCCCATACTCCAAAAGGTTAAATCGCGTAATTCAGCATCAGTACTTATTAAGGTTAAAATGCCTATTAAAGCCCCAACAATGGCATTTACAGCTATTCCAGCGAGTAATAAGCTGATAATAGTAAACTGGTTGCCTTGACTAGATAGGCGATAAATCATTGCACAAATTATTAAGCAACCCAAAAATGCACCTATGGGGACAGCGTATATACCATATGTGTCACTAAAGCTACTGAGTAAGGTATTGCCCAATACGATGGTGGCAATGGCACCTAGTGCGGCACCACTGGTTATGCCAATTAAACCAGGATCCGCGAGGGGGTTTCTAAATATTGCTTGCATGGCGGCTCCACTAGCACCTAGTCCAGCACCAACCGCCATAGCGAGTAACAATCGTGGTAGTCGAATTTCCCAGATAACAGCATGTTGTAGGGAATCAGATCCGACATTATTTAAAATATGTATCAACTGACTGAACGCGATGTTTACCCCGCCAGTGGCGAGTGCCGTCAAACAAACGACCATACATAGACATAATAAACCGATCAGAAAAAGGCGCTTTACCGACTGAGCAGGCATAAATGATTGGCTAAGGGCTAACACTATAGTGCCTTATTGTTATGAGACGTTTGCGCTGCGCGTAATTGGTAACCGGCTGGATAGGTCACATTAGCATGAATAGCCTTGGCAAGTTCGACAACAGCTTGAGGCGTTCTTGGACTCATGCCTAATAGGTAAGAACCATCAAATGTAAACACCTGTTTGTTTTTAACCGCGTTAGAATATTTAAAGTGCGTAATTTTAGATACATCTATGGATTTGTTGGCGCCATGTCGGCCCATGGTAACAATGATATCTGGGTTCATTGCCATTGCAGACTCCGTAGCCAGAGGTTTCCAACCAGTGAAGTGAGCGCCGGCTATATTATGGCCTCCGGCTGCGGTGATCACCTCATGTGCCGATGTACCAGCGCCAGAAACAAGTGGTTGTCCGGCTTTTAAGCTTAAGACAAACAGTACGTTAGGTTTTAATTGAGTTTGCGACAAAATGTGCTTAAGCGCCTGGCGATCTGCTTGAATATAGGTATTAAGCATTTGGCCTTTTTGTTCGACATTAAGTAATTTTGCAATTTGACTAATTTTGGTTTCAATACCATGAAAGTTATCATTATTAGAGAAAATATGCGTTTTAAGACCCGTATCTTGCAGCTGCTTTACTACTTTATCAGGACCCGTATCAGCTTCGCCGAGTAGTAAGTCTGGGTTTAAAGATAATACCCCTTCAACATTGATGTTACGTACATAACCGACCTGTGCTTTTTTTGCTGCTATTGCAGGGAAAACACTGGTGCTGTCTACGCCGATAATACGATCTTGCTCGCCTAATGCATAAATAATTTCAGTGATTGAACCGCCTGAAACGACCACCCGCTGATAATTCTGAGCGGCGGCTATTGAGGGGAATAAAATGAATAAACTAACGAAGTAAATACAAAAAACAGAATAACAAGACCAAGCTTTAACTTTCATAACAATTCCAAAGTTGCTATTATAATAATGAGAATAATAACAGTTATCATTATCAGTAATCAACATGAAGATCTTAACCTGTACCAGTATTTCCGTTATAGCCCATAGCTTATTATGGTTAGTAACGCCCTCTCAAAGCATGCAATTTGATGGTGGGGACAACGCCAAATTAATTGCATTAAAAGTTAAAATACAACAGGTTGCGACTTACTCGCTCGTAAAGCAACCGACCGAGTCAGGTTCAGAAGCCGACTTAAATAAAACCATATTTAATGGTGAGAAAAATAAATTAGCCTTACAAGAGCAAGCCGTAATTGCAAAGGTGTTACCTGCTAAGCAGTCCGTAGAGCGAGTCGATAAGATAGACCACCAGCCAGTTCATCCCGTCGTTGATGCCGTAGCGCCGACAGATGTATCGATAGAGCCACCAGAGCAGAAAAAAATAGATGAAGATACCGTTACTGAGGTTGAAGCGACAGCTATTCAACTTGCGGCGCAGCATAGTGCGAATAATGCTCCCATTAATGTTACTCAGTTGCCGCTTTTTAAAATGCCAAGACCTGCATTGAAATATCCGTTGCGAGCTAAACGCCGAGGCCAGCAAGGCGTCACTATTGTCTCTATTGAATTAGATGAATACGGGGCTATTGTCGCTGTTGCGTTGGTCAAAAGCAGTGGTTTTTCGGTACTAGATAAAGCAGCCCTGAATAATGTAAAACAATGGCAGTTTCACGCTGTAGAGCGCTACGGACATGCCGTAAAAGCAAAATTCACTGTGCCTGTCGAATTTAGCCTCACAAGTTAATTTTATCAACTGGAGTAAGTACTATGAATGAAATAATTACGCAGTTAGGAATGATGCAATGGCCATTTCTTGTTTTGTCATCAGTGGCACTGACACTGATTTTAGAAAGAGGGTGGGTGCTGATCGAAGGCGTTTGGCGATTGGCGAGCATTAAAACATCTTTACGGGAAATACAGGCAACTCCCGAACGATTACAACTTCATATTCAGAAACAAGTTGCTCGGTGGCGGAAGCGTTTATCATTGATCAGCCTAATAGGCATGCTAAGTCCACTCATGGGGCTTTTCGGAACTGTTTGGGGATTAGTTGTGATGTTTAAAGGCATTGCAGATACGCAACAAGCGGTTACGCCTGCACTATTGGCTGATGGGTTATGGGGAGCAATGTATTCAACGGTCGTTGGATTAGCCATTGCAATGCCTTGCATTGTTTTCAATGGGGTTTGCCAAGCATTGGTTGAGCATATGCAAACAGAATTGACTTTGTTTGCTAATGAGCAAATTGTTACTACGCAGGCGCAACATGCTTGAATTACCAAAACCCTCAGAGAATGCGTTAGTCCCAGACTTAACAGCGTTGTTGGATGTGTTATTTATTGTACTGGTTTTTTTGCTTTTAAGTGTCGCAGTCCAAGTTAATGTGATGGAAGTGTCATTACCTGATGCTGGAGATAATGGTAGTGCTGTGTCAGAGCAAACGCCAGTAGTACTAAGTCTCATGTATCACGACAATCATGTTAGCTATGCACTAAACGATCAGCCTTTTAGCACCCAAGAAACTTTAATGCAGGCAGTTAAGCACATAGAGTACGTAAGCCCAGTATTTATTGCTGTTGATAAGCATGTGCCTAGTGAGGCTCTGGTGCAACTATTAGCCAACCTTAGCCAAGAAAATCGATCTATTGCGAATATATTAATTGAACGCAAATAAAAATAGTTATCATTATTATTTTGTTGTGATATATTGCGCGCCATAAGTTAAAACCGCGCATCTTTCAGTATGGAGTTAACACCAATGCTTTCGCATTGGTGAAGGAACTGAGTTAAATGGGGCACTGAAGAGCACGGTTTGTTTTTGCTATTAATATTTAATCAGGAGTACCCCATGCGTTTATCAAAAATTAGTTTGTGCTTGGCAACATTTTCCCTTCCTCTGATGGCACACGCTAATACTCAAAATACCAATGATGCTGCTATCGTGACATCGTTAGATGCGGTAACGGTAACGGCTACGCGCACTGAAAAAACCGTGTTGCAATCAGCACAAGCTGTTAATGTCATTTCGAGTGAGCAAATAGAGAAGCAATTAGAAAGTAGCTTATTTAACACCTTGGATATGATCCCAAATGTCAGTGCAAATGGCGGCCCTAGAAATGGTGGTCAAAAGTTCAATATTCGAGGTTTTAGTGATGCTGAAGATGTGTTGGTAACCGTCGATGGCATGGTACAAACATTTGAAAAATATCGAATGGGAAGCTTGTTCACTGATTCTGAATTGTATAGAACGATTAGTATTAAACGCGGCACGAGTACAGTATTGCATGGTGGTGGTGCATTAGGTGGCGTTGTACAGCTTGAGCTCAAAGGTGCAGCCGATTTTTTACGTGATGGAGAAACCGCTGGAGCGAAGGTGAAATTGGGTTACGATAGCAATAACGAACAAAAAAATGGTTCTGTATTTGCTTTTGCAAGACCAACAGAAACGCTAGATTTACTTGCAGCAGTAGTCAAACGAGACAGTGATGATTTTGAACTATCTAATGGTGAAATGTTAGATAATTCAGGGATTGAAAATAGTTCGGTATTACTTAAAGGTGAATACTTCCTTACAGATGACTCTCTATTAGGTGTGACTTACACAACCACACAGGATGCACAACGAACTGAGTTTAATACAACGGATGCTGGCGCATGGGGAACGGTTTATCGAGAAGTCGATCAAACTGCGGCAAACTTAAGTTATGAACTGATGCCAAGTGATAACCCTTACTTAGATTTAACTGCAAAGCTAGGGTTCACAACAAGTCAGGTAACAGAGACTGACGGTGAGGGCATGTTGAAAGATTTTGTCGGTATAAAATCGACATATGAATATAACATTACGACGTTAGATGTAATGAACACATCAAAAGTAGCTGGTCATGCGTTGACTTATGGCGTGCAATATACCGACAAAGAACGTATTGGCGAAAAAACAGCACTGCCCTGTGAGCGTATTAACTTTGAGACCTATGCATGTGAGCAATATGGCACGGTTGCCCAAACAGGTGAAATGACTTCTCAGCCTGGCGGTGACCAGGTACGTACAGGTGTGTATATTCAAGATGAGTTTAAGCTACAGGATTTGACTGTGATTACCGGCGTTCGTTATGAGCGTTATGAAACAAATCCAACAGCCAGTTTTTCGGCAAAGTTCAATGATTTAGATACGAATGTTACGCACAGTGATTGGGCTCCTTCAATTAGCCTTAATTACCAAGTAACGCCTGAACTGGCAATATTTGTGAATCGACAGTCAGGCTTTAGGGCGCCGCTTATTGATGAATTATACGATCAATATGGCGGTCGTCAAAGTGCCCTTAATTTAGACATTGAGTACAGTGATAATAGTGAGTTAGGGATGACATATAGCGTTGATAATGTCCTAAACAACACTGACACTTTAAATCTACGAGTGATGTATTTTGATATTAGTGTTGACGATGAAATTACTTCACTAACCAGCGAAACGCAAAACCCAATGCCCAATCCAAGATACGCCAATCGAGCAAGTAACGACAGAGACGGATTTGAACTTGAACTCAATTATGCGAACCAATATTTATATTCGAACCTAACGTACAGCACGATTGACGGGGAAGATAATACAGGTAAAGCGCTTTGGTATTTACCGGCAGATAAATTAAGTGTGGATACTGGGTTTTCAATGCTAGACAACACGGTAATGCTTGGGGCAAAAGTTGTTCATACTAGCAACCGAGATGTTGAAAGTTATAACCGCAGTACGCGTCAGTATGGTGTTGTAAAGCATCAAAGCCATACATTGTGGGACTTATATGCCAGCTGGGATGTAACACAAGACGTAAACTTGCGTTTAGCGATTGATAATGTCTTTGACAAAGAATATACAGTGATTGCGGGTACAGGTGGTGGTATTGGTGATTATGGTGTTGGTCGAAGTGTTAAAACTCAAGTGAGCTGGCGTTTTTAAGGAGGATTTATGAGCACGCTATTAAAGCAGTATCAAAAGCTGATCAGTGATAACCCGAAACTTCGGGCTGTAGAAGCGGCAAAAACATTAGGCGTCAGTGAGGCGCAGTTACTTAATGCGCAGGTTGGCCAAGGTGTTGCGAGATTAGACGATAATCAGATCCCCGCGATTCTGAAAAACTTGAAACGACTTGGTTACATTATGGCGCTAACCCGCAATGGCTCAGTAGTAAATGAAATAAAAGGTGTTTACGACAAGTTATATATTTCTGAGCATCAAGACAAAACTATGGGGATTGCTATTAACCCTGGTGGGATTGACATGCGTTTGTTCATTCATAATTGGCGCAGCGTATTTTCGGTTGAAACGGACAGCTATTCTAGTATTCAGTTTTTTGACGCCTATGGCCAAGCAGTCCATAAAGTGTTTACCACAGCTGAGTCAGATTTGAATGCCTTTTTGAATTTACGAGAACGGTTTAAATTAACAGAGGCTCTGGATTTTAGTGTCGACAATGCCACGGAACAAGTTAACGAAGCAGATAGGGCTCAGTGGCATATACCAAGTGAGCAACAAACGTTAGCATTTACACAAGCTTGGTCAGATTTAAATGATGTGCACCACTTCCCTAATTTACTTAGGGAGTTTAAGCTCGCTCGGCTACAGGCATTAGAGCTTGCGGGCGAGCCTTGGAGTGCCGAGGTGATACATAATGTTTTAGAAACTGTCTTGACACAAGCCAGAGATAAGCGCATGGAAATAATGGCATTTGTAGGAAATCACGGTGCAGTGCAGATTTTCTCCGGTACAGTGCAAAACTTAAAACAAGTAGGTCCGTGGTTCAATGTACTTGATGAACGCTTTAACCTCCATGTGAAAATAGAACAGATTAGTCGTGCGTTTGTTGTACGAAAACCGACGGACAATGGCAACACCATCGTGTCATCTATTGAATTCTTTGATAAAATGAATAACACGGTACTGACGTTGTTTGGTCGTCGCGCAGAGGGAAATACACAGAGTTCAGAGTGGCAAGCTTTGTGTGATAAATTAATACAAAACAAGCGTGAAATTGCCTAGATAAAATGTTTTTCGTATGCATATAGCATATAGCATATAAGTAAAGATGTAAAAGCCAGTACAATACTGGCTTTTTTCATTAACTGCCTTAAAAATAACCAACGGAAAATGAGTACCTATCGTTTACTTTAAGGTTTAAACGGCGTTGGGTTGCTCAATACGGAGGTTGCTTGTTTATTGAGCTTTATTGTTGTTTTTCTGATGTTTGTTGTTTTATTTTTCGCTTTGTTTGGTGATTTAGATGTTAAATGTAATGGAAAGTTCATGTACCTTGATGGTAAAAAGCATTGACTTAGAGTTGCATATCTATACTATTAGGTATAGACAAAAAATATGTCAGTGTTTATAAATCTCCATTACGTTGTTGTATAAGTCTAACTTGTAGTACCGTCCTGAAGTTTTTAAGTACCGTCTAGTTTTTGCTCTATGCGCCCATATGGGCATAGTTATAATTTTTTCAGGATATCAGATATGTCTAATACAGTAACTGGCACAGTTAAGTGGTTTAACGAGTCTAAAGGTTTTGGTTTCATCGAACAGGAAAATGGCCCAGACGTTTTTGCTCACTTCAGCGCTATCAAAGGTGACGGATTCCGTACGCTAGCTGAAGGCCAACGTGTTGAGTTCACTCTAGCTACTGGCCAAAAAGGTCCACAAGCAGAGAACATTACGCTGCTTTAAGCGATAAATGCTGAGAAAAAAAAGCAAGCAGAGGCTTGCTTTTTTTGTGCCTAGCGATAAATGCCCAGTATATATGATGTGATATAAGAGGGAGAGCTTTGTGTCATTTACCAGTTACAGGGTGAAGAATACTACCCAGATTATTATCTTTTAACGCGTCAGACAAAAACATTGCGAGGATATCTGGGTAGCAAATTGGTCGGGTAACACGTTCAATCGCGCTTGTACCAATTGAAGAGTGGATATGGATCACCCTGCGTTATGGCGGCGCATATATATGCTTGCTTAGCCTCACTCATCATCGTCTGTAATCGGTCTACCGACGATAGAAGGTAGCTCTGGGTATCGTTTTTCACAGTGTTTTATTGTGACATGACGCGTTTGTATTCCTTTGAATTTTGCATTGTTTTATGGGCTGCTCTCAGTGCCCGCACAATACTCATAGGTGTTGTAACGCTGGCTGCTAAGTAACCGTTTAGCGTTAACTCAGGGACTTCATAAACAAATCTAAAGCTGTCGCCCGGTAATCCAAATGAGCTTGCCAGTGGCGCTAGGTAACGGGCATCGTCTAAAATAATATCGACTTTTTTCGCCATCAATAATTTGTAAGACTGAGCTATGTCTGCTGTCAATATGTAGTCAAACCCATGAGATTTCAAAACAAGTTCGGAAATATCCCCTCTTTGTAGTGCGAGTCGGTAAGGGATTGCTTGAGTAAGGCTTGCTATTTTTATGTCCGTTCGTCCTTTAAGGCTTACAAAACCTAATTTAAAAAGCGCTACGGGCCCAATCCAGTGAAACAGTGGCTCTCTTTCAGTTGTTCTGGCCATACTGTAAATGAGTGTATTGGGATGCTTTTTTGCTAGTAGATAGGCGCGAGCCCAAGGGTACATGGTAAATCGTGCATTGATTTGTGCATGTGTCAGAATTTTTTTACTAATTCGGTGCTAGTTCCTGCTACTTGGTCGTTTTGTAAGAGCTGATTTGGGGGAGAAAGCTCAGTGACAACCTCCACACTAACGGTGTTTATATTAGCTTTACCCAAGGCCCACTGAGGTATGAAGAGCAATACGAAGAGTAGGTACTTTGTCATTCAACCTCCCTTCGTAAATTGTTATTTAATTTATATGTTGTGCATTTAAGTGTAGCAAACATCGCCATGGTCGCGAATTTACCTATATTCACCATATTTATAAAGACTATTTGGTGTTTTGTCGACAATCTGTGATTTTGAATGTTGACGTAAACGTAAACTAGATCTATATTATCTGCCCATAAGCATCACCAACAAACTTCAAAAGGCAGCAATGGCCATTTTTAAAGAGCAGGCAATAACAGCATCTGATAAAGCATTCTTTCGATTGAGAAAAGAGATTGTTGATGGGGTTATCCCTGCGGGCTCTAAGTTGAGTGAAATGGAATTGTCGACAAACTATGCGGTAAGCCGTGCTGTTGTGCGTGAAGCAATTAACCGCCTTGAAGCATGTCATTTAGTCGAGCGTAAGGCGAACGTTGGTGCGCGGGTGGTTTCTTTAACTCCCGACGGGCTAATAGAGCTCTATCAAGTACGTGAGTCGCTTGAAGGGATGGCAGCAAGGCTTGCTGCACAAAATATGTCAGAAGAGGAAATTTTGGATCTAAATACCCTGCTGAATAGTCAATCCGATGAAGTGAAAACTGCCGAACTTTATTATCAAGAAGCGGGTGACCTAGATTTTCATTATCGTATTATTCAAGGTAGCAAAAACGCGTATTTAATCTCAATGTTAGTAAACGGTTTATATCATTTGGTGCGCATGTATCGAGTTCAGTTGGGGATGGCTGGTCCGAGAGTAACGAGCGCATTTGATGAGCATAAAAGCATAGTAAAGGCGATAAGTCTTCGAGACTCAGAGTTGGCAGAAATGCTAATGCGTCGGCATATTATGTATTCAAAAAATAATATAAAAGCAAAACTTCAATCATAAGATCAAGCTAAGAGAGAACATCATGAGCACAGGATATAAAAGCCCAGGAAAGACTTTTCGAGACGCACTGACTGCCAACCAGCCATTGCAAATTGTTGGTACTATTAATGCCTACAGTGCGATTATGGCTAAGCAGATTGGCCATCAAGCAATCTATTTATCGGGTGGCGGTGTAGCGAATGCTTCTTATGGTTTGCCTGACTTAGGTATGACGTCATTAAATGATGTGATTGTTGATGTTCAGCGTATTACAGCTGCATGTGACTTACCTTTAATGGTAGATATTGACACGGGTTGGGGTGGCGCATTCAACATCGCAAAAACCATTAAAGATATGGAAAAAGCAGGTGCAGCCGCTGTACATATGGAAGATCAAGTTGCGCAAAAGCGCTGTGGTCACCGACCGAATAAAGAAATTGTTTCGACCGAAGAAATGGTAGATAGAATTACAGCTGCGGTAGATGCTAGAACAGATCCTGATTTCTTTATCATGGCGCGCACAGATTCATTTGCACAAGAAGGGCTTGAGGCTGCTATTGAGAGAGCAAAAGCTTATGTGGCCGCAGGTGCCGATGGTATTTTTGCTGAAGCGGTAAAAACAGAGGCTCATTACCGCGCATTCAGTGAAGCGCTTGACGTACCAATTTTGGCGAATATTACCGAGTTTGGTCAAACAGAATTATGGAATAAAGAAGAGTTAGGCCAATGGGGTGTGGACATGGTGCTATATCCACTTAGCGCCTTTCGGGCAATGAACAAAGCAGCCGAAAACGTTTACCAATCAATTTTATCAGATGGCGATCAAAAAGCTGTCATCGATACCATGCAAACTCGTATGGATTTATATGATTACCTTGGTTATCACGTGTATGAGCAAAAACTCGATTCACTGTTCGCTGAAGGTAAAAATAAATAGTAATAGATATTTTTATTAAGGGCCTGTAGATACAGGTCCGTAAAACAGCAAAATTATACAAAATAACTATCAATACCCAGCAGGTTAAAAATTTCAGGAGAAAATACCATGGCAAAAGCACTCAGTGGTGCTGGCCTTCGCGGTCAAGTAGCAGGGAAAACAGCATTATCAACAGTAGGTGTGTCAGGATCAGGCTTAACGTATCGCGGCTATGATGTAAAAGACTTAGCGCAAAACTGTGATTTTGAAGAAGTTGCACATCTTATTTTAAAAGGTCATCTTCCAACACAAGCGGAACTAGACAGCTATAAAAATACACTACGTTCGATGCGTGGTTTACCTGTTGCGTTAAAAGAAGTGTTAGAA
The DNA here is from genome assembly GCF_018100875.1 of Pseudoalteromonas sp. MMG012. Taxonomy (NCBI): domain Bacteria; kingdom Pseudomonadati; phylum Pseudomonadota; class Gammaproteobacteria; order Alteromonadales; family Pseudoalteromonadaceae; genus Pseudoalteromonas; species Pseudoalteromonas sp. MMG012. The sequence goes on along the minus strand of NZ_JAGJEF010000059.1, from coordinate 15,635 downwards.
CGCATTCCAGCTGATGCACACCCAATGGATGTGTTAAGAACAGGTTGTTCAATGCTTGGCAATTTAGAAGGTGAATCTAGCTTTGATATTCAAGGTCAAGTCACTGACCGCATGTTGGCGTGTTTCCCGAGTATCATTTGTTACTGGTATCGCTTTAGCCACGATGGGGTGCGTGTCGAAGTTGAAACCGATGATGATTCAATCGGTGGACATTTCTTACATATGCTGCATGGTAAAAAGCCAAACGAACTGCATGAGCGTGTGATGCATGTTTCACTTATTCTTTACGCAGAACATGAGTTTAACGCGTCAACATTCACTGCACGAGTGTGCGCGTCAACGTTATCTGATATGCATTCATGTGTAACGGGAGCAATTGGATCATTACGTGGTCCACTGCATGGCGGAGCGAATGAAGCAGCAATGGAAATGATTGAAGGCTTTACGTCTGCTGATCATGCCGAAGAAGAAATGATGGGTAAATTGGCTCGTAAAGAGAAGATCATGGGCTTTGGGCATGCAATTTATTCTGAGTCAGATCCGCGCAATGAAATTATTAAGCAATGGTCAGAGAAATTGGCCAACGAAGTGGGAGATACTGTGTTATATGCGGCTTCTGAGCGCTGTGAAGCCGTGATGTGGCGTGAGAAAAAGTTATTTTGTAATGCAGATTTTTTCCATGCATCAGCTTATAACTTCATGGGTATTCCAACTAAATTGTTTACGCCTATTTTTGTGATGTCTCGATTGACAGGTTGGGCTGCACACGTCATGGAACAACGTGCAGACAATCGTATTATTCGTCCATCTGCAGATTACACCGGTGAAGATTTACGTCCAGTAACTCCGATTGCTGAACGTTAATTTGCACGCTTGATACTTTTGGCAAAACACCTACTCTGGTGTTTTGCCTCTTTGCTTTAGAACCGTCACCTTATTTTGCCTGTGGATGTAGTTATGAACACAAAATTCCGTAAACTGTTGCCAAATAGCCAGTTAAGCTTTTACGATACGCGCGAAGCCATTGAGTCGCTAAAACCTGGCGCATACGATACGCTGCCTTACACTTCTCGCGTATTGGCCGAAAACCTTGTACGTCGTTGTGAACCTGAAAAGCTAGATGCGAGCTTGACGCAAATTATTGAACGTCGTCGCGATTTAGATTTCCCGTGGTTTCCTGCCCGTGTGGTGTGCCATGATATTTTAGGTCAAACAGCTTTGGTTGATTTAGCCGGTTTACGAGATGCAATTGCCGCCAAAGGGGGAGATCCTTCAAAGGTAAATCCAGTTGTACCTACGCAGCTTATTGTTGATCATTCACTGGCTGTAGAGCATCCGGGTTTTGAAGAAGATGCATTTGAGAAAAATCGTGTAATCGAAGACCGCCGCAATGAAGACCGTTTTCACTTTATTAATTGGACAAAAACGGCATTTAAAAATGTTGATGTGATCCAGCCGGGTAACGGCATCATGCATCAGATCAATTTAGAAAAAATGTCGCCAGTGGTACATGCACGTGATGGTGTTGCTTTTCCTGATACATTGGTTGGCACAGATAGCCATACGCCGCACGTTGATGCACTGGGTGTTATCGCCGTAGGGGTCGGTGGCTTAGAAGCAGAAAGTGTGATGCTTGGACGTGCTTCTTACATGCGTTTACCTGATATTGTGGGCGTTGAGCTCATGGGTAAAGCACAACCGGGGATCACAGCCACAGATATTGTACTGGCGATCACTGAGTTTTTGCGTGCTGAAAAAGTGGTGGGAGCCTATCTTGAATTTTACGGTGAAGGGGCTGCCAGTTTAACCCTTGGCGATCGAGCGACCATTTCTAATATGACACCTGAATATGGTGCAACCGCAGCGATGTTTTATATCGACCAGCAGACTATTGATTACTTAAAAATCACAGGGCGCGATGATGAACAAGTTCAACTGGTAGAAAATTACGCTAAGCACACCGGTTTGTGGGCTGATAGTTTAGAAAGTGCTGAATATGAGCGGTTTTTAAAATTTGACTTGTCAGCGGTTGGGCGCAATATCGCCGGGCCTTCCAATCCGCATAAACGGGTAGCCACCGCTGATCTTGCTAAAACAGGAATTGCCGGTAAGGTTGAGCAAGAAGAGGGTAAAATGCCCGATGGGGCAGTGATCATTGCTGCTATTACAAGCTGTACAAATACCAGTAACCCACGCAATGTTATTGCAGCTGGATTATTAGCGCGTAATGCAAATGCGAAAGGCTTGGTACGTAAACCTTGGGTTAAGTCATCGTTGGCACCGGGCTCCAAAGCTGTAAAGTTGTATTTAGAAGACTCAGAGTTACTCCCTGAGCTTGAACAGCTTGGTTTTGGTATTGTCGCGTTTGCTTGTACCACCTGTAATGGGATGAGTGGGGCCCTTGACCCGAAGATTCAACAAGAAGTTATTGATCGAGATTTATATTCAACAGCTGTATTGTCGGGGAATCGTAACTTTGATGGTCGTATTCACCCCTATGCAAAACAAGCATTTTTAGCATCCCCTCCTTTGGTGGTGGCTTATGCCATTGCAGGTACTATCCGCTTTGATATTGAAAAAGATGTACTTGGACATGAGCAAGATGGCACGCCTATTACTTTGAAAGACTTGTGGCCAAGTGATGAAGAGATTGATGCAGTTATTGCGAAAAGTGTAAAGCCAGAGCATTTCCGTCAAGTGTATGAGCCGATGTTTGATTTAACAGTCGATTACGGTGAAGACAATGATCCATTGTATGACTGGCGCAAAATGAGTACTTACATTCGCCGCCCGCCTTATTGGGAAGGTGCATTAGCTGCTGAGCGCACAATGAAAGGCTTGCGTCCGCTTGCCGTGCTAGGTGACAATATTACAACTGACCACTTATCACCTTCAAATGCCATTATGGCAAGCAGTGCCGCAGGTGAATATTTGGCAAAAATGGGCTTACCAGAAGAAGACTTTAACTCATACGCGACACACCGAGGTGACCATTTAACGGCGCAGCGCGCAACGTTTGCCAACCCTAAGTTATTCAATGAAATGGTACGTGATGATAACGGTGAAATAATACAAGGTTCATTAGCACGCATTGAACCGCAAGGGCAGCAAACACGCATGTGGGAAGCGATTGAAACCTACATGGAACGTAAACAGCCTTTGATCATTGTGGCGGGTGCTGATTATGGACAAGGCTCATCACGAGACTGGGCAGCCAAAGGGGTTCGCCTAGCGGGGGTGGAAGTGATTGCCGCTGAAGGGTTTGAGCGTATTCACCGTACCAACTTAATTGGTATGGGTGTATTACCCCTTGAATTTGCTGCGGGTACAACCCGTAAAACGTTATCGATTGACGGCACCGAAACATATGATGTTGAGGGTGATACAAGCCCTGGTGCAACGTTAACGCTTATTATCCATCGCGCAAATGGTGAACGTGTTGAAGTACCGATGCTGTGCCGGTTAGATACGGCAGAAGAAGTGTCGATTTATGCAGCAGGTGGTGTATTACAGCGTTTCGCGAAAGATTTCTTAGAAGCAAATACGTAATTTCTTTCATCTGAGCACGACGGTCTAGGCTTGAAATACGATGATTTTTTCAGGTCTAACTTCTTTTAGTCATGATATGTAATGGGCTTTTATGCAACAAAAGCTCTACCAAGGAATTCTGATGTCTTATAAACCACAAATCAAAATACCCGCAACCTATATGCGTGGTGGGACAAGTAAAGGGGTGTTTTTCAATTTAACTGATTTACCTGAAGCAGCCCAACACGCAGGCCCACAAAGAGATCAATTACTGTTGCGTGTGATTGGCAGTCCAGACCCTTATGCCAAACAAACAGACGGTATGGGGGGAGCAACATCCAGTACCAGTAAAACGGTGATTTTATCCAAAAGTAGTCAGCCAGATCATGACGTAGACTATCTGTTTGGTCAGGTTGCGATAGACAAACCTTTTATAGATTGGAGCGGTAACTGCGGTAACTTAACTGCTGCTGTGGGGTCGTTCGCTATCAGCAATGGTTTAGTGGATGCACAGCGGATCCCTGAAAATGGCATTGCGATTGTGCGTATTTGGCAAGCCAATATTCAAAAGACCATTGTCGCTCATGTGCCGATCACCAATAATGAAGTGCAAGAAACTGGAGACTTTGAACTCGATGGTGTGACATTCCCAGCAGCAGAAGTGGTGGTGGAGTTTATGGATCCGGCGGCGGGTGGTGGTGCAATGTTTCCATCAGGGAACTTGGTTGACACTTTGGAGGTGCCAAATATAGGCCGCTTTAGTGTGACGATGATCAATGCCGGGATCCCGACTTTATTCTTTAATGCTGAAGACTTAGGCTATGAAGGAACAGAGTTACAAGAAGCGATTAATAATGATGAGCAAGCGCTTCAACGCTTTGAGACCATTCGCGCCTATGGCGCAGTTAAAATGGGAGTAATTAGTGATATTGAAGAGGCTGTAACTCGACAGCACACGCCAAAGATTGCATTTGTCAGTCATGCCAAAAGTTATACTTCATCAAGTGGCAAGCCGATTGGTAGTAATAATATTGATGTGTGTGTACGTGCATTATCAATGGGTAAATTACATCACGCCATGATGGGGACAGCGGCGGTCGCCATTGCCACAGCGGCGGCGATACCTGGCACTTTGGTGAATAGTGCAGCAGGAAGTATTGCACGAGACAGTGTGACGTTTGGTCATCCGTCGGGCACTTTAAAAGTAGGTGCCGTGGCCCGTGAGGTGAATGGCCAGTGGCAAGCAAAAAGTGCAGTAATGAGCCGTAGTGCTCGTGTATTGATGGAAGGCAATGTAAGAGTACCGCACAGCGATTAGTGTCTTTATCAATCAAAATAAAAAAAGCCCTACAGGGCTTTTTTACTTTAATAATTTCATTTTTAGGGTGAATATGTATGGAATCAATAATATCACTCGTGTTTACTTCTGCATTGCTTTTAGGCTCTCCAGGCCCTGCGCCGTTGGCATTAGCTGGGGTTGGTGCTAGTTTCGGCTTTAAGCGTGGTATGGGTTTTTTAAGCGGTATATTGTGTGGGTTGTTGGTGGTGATCATTGCTGTTGCCTGTGGGCTGGGTACTTTATTTATGGCTTATCCAACCGCCAGACTATTTTGTCAAACAGTCGGTATTGCGTATTTATGCTATGTGGCATACAAAATCGCGTCGGCACAAGGGGGGATTTCAGGGTTACATGGTCCAGCCCCGAGCTTTAAAGATGGGTTTATTTTAAATTTGATCAACCCTAAGGCATATGCCGCTTTTTTAGCGATTTTTGCTAATAATATACTGGTACTTGAAGACCCTTTCGTTAGCGCAATTGTAACGGGTGTCGTGTGTTTTGTTGTTGCTGTAATCGTGGATGGTCTGTGGATGGCTATTGGAGGAAGTCTGCGCCCATTTTTTTCTAAACCCGTACAGGCAAAGTGGTTACGGTGGACTCTTTCAGCCGCGTTATTAGCGAGTATCATCATAACCGCCATTCAGTAAGTATGCTGAATATGGAAAATGATGTGTTTGTGGCTTTTACTCCGAAATATGAGTGAGTAGCTGAGTTTCAACATTGAGATTAGGCACTCAGATCTTTGTTCGTTAAGTAAAGACTAATAAGCTGTTGCAAGGCTTGTGTGTCTATGGGCTTGGCTAGATGGGCATTCATGCCGATACTTAAGTATGTATTGATATCAGATTCCATAACATTAGCTGTGAGTGCAATGATTGGTAGTTGTTTGCTATTGAAATGGTGTCTGATTTCTTTTGTTGCAGCAATTCCATCCATGACCGGCATTTGAATATCCATGAGTACCAAATCAAACTGTTGTGATAATACTGCATCTATGGCTTGTTGACCGTCCGCTACCATTTCTGGTGTTAACCCCATTTGTTCCAATAAACGTTTGCTAACGAGCTGATTAATCGGGTTATCTTCAACTATCAAAACTTTGTAGCAATTCAACTTTGCACGACTTGCCTCAGGATTATCAAAAGCCTGATGCTCGGGTTTATCATTATGGATCTGAGAGTTTGGTTCGGTAATAAGTTTATTTAATCGGGATGGGTTCAGTTCACTGTGTAATAGCGGTAAGTGTAACTCAGAGAACCTTTTATCGAAAATATGTGTTCGGCTATCGGTTATTTGATATAAGCATGTTGTTACAGAGGGGGCTATTTCTATCGTTTCTTGGAGAAGTTTGGCTTGAATAAATGCAATGGCAGGATTGAGCCCGTTAAGCAGCTTTTTGAAGTGCGCAATGTCTAGCGCAAGATGCACATCATAACGCCAATACAAGAGTTGTTTTTGTAGGGACTTACCCGTTGGAGTATCGGGGTAAAGTAACACACAGCTTTTCTGTGAGTATGCTTCAGTGGGCATGGGATTTGGCAGTGTCACAGGTAAAGAAAATTGGAAAACAGTTCCACTGCCATGCTTACTTTTTACTCTTATGTTGCCACCCATAAGAGTGGCGAGTTGTTTCGAAATAGCAAGGCCAAGGCCCGTGCCACCAAATTTTCGTGATGTTGACATTTGTGCTTGTGTAAAGCGTTTAAAAAGCGTATTTTTTTGTGCTTGAGTAATTCCGATCCCGGTATCAATCACTTTGAATAGAATATGCGCGTGCCGTTTTTTGGATATAGTGACTTTTACATCTAACTTCACAAAGCCAGTGTGGGTAAATTTAATGGCATTGTTTAATAAATTCAATAAAACCTGATTGATGCGTCCTTCATCACCATTAAAATGATCATAGCCATGATCATTGATCGTAAAAATCAAACCCAGCCCTTTATCTGTAGCTGACTTAAGTAATAGGTTTTTTAAGTGGTTGAGCACATTTGATAAGCGGAAATCACGAAGTTCAATATCAAGCTTATTTTCTTCTATTTTTGAATAATCTAAAATGTCATTGATGATCCGTAATAAGTTTTTAGTAGAGTAATCGAGCATACCTAAATGAGATTTAATTTTACTTACATCAGTTTCTTTTAAGCAGATTTCACTCAGCCCTAAAATACCGTTCATAGGTGTGCGAATTTCATGAGACATATTAGACAGGAATTGACTTTTTGCGATTGATGCTTGTTCTGCTTGGTGCGAACGATATCGTAGCAAGCTGTTTATTTTTCTAAAAATAACGCTGAGCAGTAAGATGAAAAGTAGTGCTACCACAAGAATAAAATAAATGATCTGTTTATTACGCTTCTCTAGGGTTTTGCTAATCCTAATTTTTTTTATTACGATAGCTTGAATGAGTGTTTGTTGTGTTAGCTTTAATATTGCATCATTAACCACATGCTGATTAGAAATTAAAAACAGTATATGTTTGTTGAGTTGTTGCCATTTCTGTTGATTAGGGTACGCACTGGCTAGTGTATTTGTGTGTTTGTTTAAATACAGCTCAACTGATTGTTGGTTAGTAATTGATGGTTTATTATAAAATGAAAGAATTTTACCAAATAAAATATTGGATGCATTGTTTTTGTTCGTATTTTGTTGAGCCTGCGCGATGATTTTTCGAGATGTTTTTAAGACACTTATAATTTGTAAGTACTGGGATATGGTATGACTTAAGCCGTACCAGTTATTGACAATTTCGGTGTCTATTATGGGAGATAACATGAGTTTATCGACGGTAAGCTGTCGAGTCGCTTGCTTGTCAAAATAGGTTACCGTGTCGTTATTAACGAGTAAAGTCTCTATAATTAGTTCATTAAGAGCGGGTTCGAGTTGGGCGTAAATATCACGCTCTGCATAGCTGTGCTTTTGCAAAGCAAGGTTATCAACTGTGGTAATAGAAACTGCTAAGATGAAAATCAGAATGATAATTTCGAGCGCATATTCACGGAGTATCATGGTCAACTCCTTCACTGCTAAAAGCGTGTAATAGTGAGACGATATCTTGTTGGGTTTGGGCTGATAGTTCAGTTCCCAGTTGTATTTTAGCCATAATAGTGACCGCTTCATCTAATGTTGCAACCGAGCCATTATGAAAATAGGGAGCGGTTAAAGCGACGTTGCGTAAACTTGGGACTTTAAAAACATGCTTATCATTGGGGTTCTTGGTTACGTTGTAACGGCCTAAATCTTTTTTTAATACACCATGTATTTCGTCAATACGGCCTAGCTTTTGATACATGTTACCACCAATATTCCTGCCTTGATGACAACTTACGCACCCCAATTCCTGAAAAGCATTCCAACCTCTTTTTTGTTGTGCCGTTAATGCATTCAAGTTACCTAAAATGAAGCGGTCGAATGCGGAGTTGGGTGTAATCAAGCTTGATTGATAAATGGTAATGGCTTTACTTATGTTGTGCTGCGTAATGTCGTTTTCATTAAGATCTTTAAAGGCTTGTTTAATCTTTGGCTCATTATTGAGTTTGCCGATTATTTGTTGCCAGTTGCTGTTCATTTCAACCGGGCTATGAATAGGCCCTGCAACTTGTTCAAATAGATCTGTGCTTCTGCCATCCCAAAATTGTCGAAAATTAAATACCGCGTTGAGTACCGTAGGAGAATTACGTTCACCAAGCGCATTGTTAACTCCAGTTGAAAGTGCGAAACCGTCGTCACCACCATAATCAACAAGGTGGCATGATGCGCAAGAAACAGTGTTGTCGTCAGATAGTAACTTACTATTAAACAGCGATTTGCCTAACTGTACCCAGGCTTGATCAAAGTTCGCTTTCGCCGGTATTGGTTGAATAGGCCCGTTAACGGTGATAAATTCAAAGTGAGGTTTATTAGAGGTTGACGTTAATGTTGCCTTAGAATCATTTGCTAACTTTAACCACGCATACCCCGCGATAATCAATACAGTGACAATAGCCATATAAGCCATATGCTGTGCATAATTATTTTTCACTTTTCAGCAAACCCTTTGCCCATGATCTTCTGCTACTAAGTGTAGTCACCTTTTTATTTTAAAGGGGAATTAAAAGTAAGATTTAGCTATTTGCAACGAAATAGTTTAGGACGTTCACTACCTGAGCGCATTGAGTTTGAGTGCTTACAAAATAGGCTTGATTTGAATCTGTTTTATATGGAAAAATCACGTATGTTTATTATTCAATCGTACTCATTTGTTGGTAAACTAACGGTAAAAAATGTTGTACGTCATCACTTAGGTGCCATTTGAATTATTTAGCTCATCTTTATTTTGCCCAAGAAAATGCGCATTCTTGTTTTGGCAACTTGCTTGGCGATTTTTGTAAAGGCGTAAATATTGAATGCATTGAAAAACCAGTCAAATTAGGGTTAGATAATCATCGGTTGGTTGATGCATTCACTGACAGCCATATTGCAGTGAAAGCGGCAAAGCAACGATTTACACCAAAGAGGCGACGTTTTTCAGGGGTTGTTTTAGATGTACTGTTTGATCACTTTTTGATAAATCATTGGACATCATACAGTGATGTGTCGTTAAGTGAATTTAAACATTCTCGATATGCCTACTTGATTGAAGCAACGCCTAATATGCCAAATCATATGTCTCACGTTATAACACGCATGGTGGCAGAAGATTGGTTTTCACGATATGAGCAACTCACCTCCTTAAGTGACGTGTTGGATAGCATTGCGCTGCGGATCCGATTTTCTAACCAGTTTGAAGGGAGCATTGAAGATATTATTGAGAATTATGAGTACTTTAATGATGTTTTCCTGCATTTTTTCCCAGATTTACTTCGCTATGTCACAGAAAAGAGCATCGAAAGACCAACGCAGTATTAGGGGGCTGTTGATCTTTGCTGTTCTATTTTTGTTCTCTTTGAGCATGCTTTTATCGCGGTGCTTAATATGTGGCCTAGTAATCTAAGCGAATATTAAGCAACAAAGAGAGAGGGGTGCTCAAAAGAACCAGTAGGCAGCGCTTGATTGGCTTTCTTACTATGTTATAGGCTGTCTCACATGGAATAACCATGCTACGCAGCCTCTGCCTTGTATAAAATCCAACTGCTGCAAAAACGAACCTGAAAGATCAACAGCCTCTAACGTCGCAAGTTTTAAATATGCTTTATTTTTGCCAAGTCAATTGCCATTCCCACTGCGTGGTGTATTTGCTGAATTCGGCATTGACTCACGCATACGTTTTTCTCTTTCCATTTCAGCGAGTGTTTGATCTCTAATCAGTTTGGCTTGACGATATCCAGTGAGAAATTCTTCTCGTAATTCTAAAGGGCAAATTGAGTCTGATGTCAGACCGCTTTCACCGATTTTAAATCCATTATCAAAGGTACAGTACTCAATGAGACCATCGCTATAGCCATCAACGAAAATAGGTTGTGCAAGAGCTGCTTGTTGTGAGTTACATATTTTTTTAACTTGGTCAAAGATCCTGATACTTTCGCCTTTCATGGCTGAAGAATAACCTAATTTCTTCCAGTTTTGGGTGCCACATTGTTCTGCTGTGATAAAGGTTTCAGTGCTACTGCAGGCACTTAAGAATAAGGTTAATAAAATTATTGGGTATCGCATTTTTTCTTCCTTAGAGTTGGGTTTTGTTATTAGCTCTTACGAGGCTTTCAATGATTTCAATTTGGGCTTTGATCCCTGGTGTATCAGGATATTTTTGACTGACGTCTATGAGTAACAGATGAGCGGATTTAATGTCGTTGGTATTGATATATATTTGTGCTCTGCCGAGCATTGCAGCTAAGTTTGTGGATTCAACCGCTTGTGCTCTTAAATAAAGAGATTCAGCATCGACAAATTGTTTTATTGTCATTAAGAAATGAGCGTATTGAATGAGCGCTGAGGCATTGTTGTTATCAAAATCCAAAGCATCATTGAAATATTTTATGGCTTTATCAACCTGATTTTTTTGTGCATAAATAGCCGCTCGATATAATGATAATGCACTTTTGTCGACATCAGAAGTGTTGGTTTTGATAAGGTATCGACTAAGAATACGTTCACTTTCAGAAAAGAGCTTAGCTCGGTTTAACCAATATAAATATTCTTTGATCACATCAATCGGCACGTCATTTTCTTTGATGTTTTTATCAATTAACGTAATTGCTCTTTGAAAACTCTGAGTACGAAGGTGCAATTGGACGGTTGTTTGTAAATTCTGTTGCGATACATCACCTAATAGCAGGCTATATTCAAGAGAAGTTAGCGCACTATCAAAGTCTTTAGTCTCTAGTTCTATTGCCGCCTTTGTCAGCCAAAATGATTGTTGTTTCGGGTGTTTTTTGATCAGCTCATTAAGCAATGCATGCGCACTCGGGAACATTTTTGATTCTAATAATGCGGTTAACAGACCTTGTTGCCAATCAGGGTTTTTCGGCTCTAATGTAAGCGCTTTTTGATAAGCGTAAATAGCAGAGAAAGCCCCGTCAAGCTGCAAATTTAAATACCCTAATTGACCATGGATCAAAGCACTTGAAGAGCCTAAAGATATGGCTGTTGAAAAATGTTTTTGTGCTTTATTAAGTTGTTGAGTAATGAGATACAATTGCCCTAAATCTTCATGCACACGAACAAATTGAGGTTTTCTCTTTAACACACTGAGATAAGTGGCTTCTGCTTTATCGTATGCTTTAATGGTAAAGTATACTTGCGCTTTGAGTGTCAACAAGGCGGGGCTAAGCTCAATATCATAATATGTATCTAGTTTGTTTGAGACAGCTTGAAAATCTTTGTTTGCCAGCAAGGCTTTTAATTCTTCAGCAAGCTCGTATTCCTCAGGTGCAAGCGTGGATTCGCGTTCTGAATATACCTCATTAAATGCAGGTATGACGAAGCGCACAGGATCTAATTCCACGGTGAGTTGGGTTTTAGTTGCGAACACAGGTTCATGAAATAGAGAGAAAGTAAGCGCAAGTATTATCGTTATTATGTGTTTCATATGATTATCCGTAATTAAAGTTAATACCATAGAAATATACGGCTTGAACGGGCCGACCTTCTTTCTTTGGGATCTCAAAACGCGCGTGCCTTACCCACTCTCTAATTGTATCGACCATTTCGGGGTAAACAGCATCGACGATTTTTTTTATATAGGGTTTACCGGTTTGATCGATGATTAACTCTACTTTTGTTTCAATTCTTTTATTACCGTACTTTCGGATGGATTTTGGTGGTTTAATATATTGTTGACGGACGACAATAGGAACCCGGTCTAAATGTTCAACTTGGAGCATCGGAATACTGGACGAAAATGTATCGATGATTTTAGACTCTTTTAAGTCGAGCTCAGGTCGCTTTAAATCACTGACCTTAGGCATAGCCATGGTTGGTGTGTCGCTATATTGCATAGCTACATTGCCTGTGAGTCCAACAACGTTTAAAGCTGCGGTGCTACTGCTTGATTGCTGTGTTTCTAGTATTGGCGGCGGTGGCGGTGGCGGCGGCAATGTTGCAACATCGATTTTAGTATGAATTACGGTCTCTTTTGGGGCCGTTGCAACGCCTTTGATCAGTAACATGATAATAAATAATGTCGCGACACAGAGCAAAGCGCAGGCTCCGATGAACATACGTATTAAAGGCAGTTTATAGCGTTTCATGCTGACTTATTCCCCTGCAACGGTAGCGAGGTTAATATTATTGATACCAGCTAGTTTTGCTTGATCTATCACGCTGACAAGCAATTCAGTGGTAACCGTTTTATCAGCTTGAATTATAAGCGGACGAGGATCTTTATCGTTGATGTGACCAAGCGTTGACCTTATTCCTGCAACCCCTATATTTGTGCCACTGTACATCACCTGTCCATCAGAGGTGATAGCAAGAAGCAATACGGTCTTTTGTAAGTTCTGGCTAGAAACTGCGGTTGGTTTGTCGACCTCTACACCTGTCTCTTTAACAAATACAGTTGTAACAATGAAGAATATCAGGAGTATAAATACCACGTCGAGTAAAGGTGCAAGATCGATATCTTGGCTTTCTTGTTCAGTTGTCCGAGCGTCTAATGAAGATTTCATTTTAGCACCATGATTGACTTTTTATATTGAGATGAGAGGTATTGTCGTAACACTACAGCGGGAACGGCTAGTATTAGCCCTAATTGAGTGGTTAATAGTGCGTCTGATATGCCTCCAGACATAATTTCATTTTGGCTAAGACCATGATTAGCAGAAATATAATTAAACGTAGTGAGTAGTCCATTGATTGTACCCAATAATCCAAGTAAGGGGAGTGCTGCGATGAGTGTTGATATCGGTTTACTCCAATAACTCACTCTGGCCAACCACTGCGTGCTAGGGTGACGTACTAATAGTAGTTCAATCAATAAACAGTATGACACCACAGCAACACCAAGCAGCGCTAAAATGATAGGGTTGGTGAGTATGTCAATATAATTACTGCTCATTTTTAAGCTCATTAGAGTTAAACTCAACTTTACTTAATTTGGTTGCAATTGCTTCCAAGCGTATGTCAAAACTTTTAGACTTCTTATTCAGTAACGCACTGGCTATGAGTGCAGGAATAGCAACGATGAGACCTAGTTCAGTAGTGATAAGTGCTTGTGAGATGCCTCCAGATACAACCGAGGCATCACCTGAACCAAACACATTCATCATCATGAAAGTGTGTATCATACCAGATACAGTGCCAAGTAATCCTAGCAGTGGCGCAACAGCTGCACACGTCGTAATAACACCTAAGTACTTCTCATTGCGATATTTTTGATCTTTTAATTGCGCTATTAGTGAGTCATCGCGCTTTTGGGATATGGGCGTAGATTGTGCTATTTCAACGAGTGACTTTTGAATTGGTGCTAATGTGGTAACGTATGTTTGTAGCCTTGTTGAATCTTGTTGATGTATATAGGTTTCTATCTTATCGACCATTTCGCTTGCCAACTTGGGTAAACGTAAGAATTGTTGTGCTTTAAAAAGTGCAGTCATCAATGCGAAAAAAGCAAATAAAAGTATAGGATATGCCCAAATACCCCCTTTTTGAATATAGGCTGATATTGAAAGCTGCTGTTGATTTAATTTATCTGCATTACCTAGTGTGGGGTCAAAGTGGAGTTCTGTCTGACCTTGAGCGCGTAACTGAGATAAACTGCTAAATAAAGTACCGTTATCATTCAGTGTATTTGTCGAAATGCGCAATAGCGCATTATCGTCATTTATGAACCCTGCACTACTTTCATTAACAGCAACAGAAATAGGGCCAAGGGCCAGGGTTTCGAACTGTTGTAACTGGCTACTATTGTCAATGATTTGCTTTGTTTTCCATGAAGGAGAAAGCTTTTTTTCTAGAAACGCTTTTACTTGTTCAAACTGTATTATGTTGTTGCTATCAGCAAGGGGAGACTGGGTTTGACTTGCAAAGCTTTGCACAAGTTGCTGCTGATAATTTTGTTGCGCTTGCCATGCTTGAACGCGTGACTTTAATGTTTCTAAGCTAAGTAGCTGTTCATCCTCTGCGCGTTGAATATTCGCTGCTTTTTGACGTAGTGCTTTAATTTTACTTAATTTTTCTTGAATCTGTTTTGCTAATATATGATGCTCATTATTAATATCTTGTTGTACTTTATGAAGTTGTGATTGTGCAGTATCGATACGTTTCAAAATCTCATCTGACAGAATGTCATTGGCAAAACAGTTGGCGCTGCTGAAAAGCATTAACATGACAAGGTGCTTTATCATTATAAACTCCCTTGGTCGTTGTTAAGTAATGCCAGAGGCAATTGCACATATTTTGCTTGGGTTGGCGTACGAATAATCGTGGCAACTTGGGCTATTTGGTCCGCTGAAATGGGGGAGGTAAGTAATTCTTGAGCTTCATTATTGTGCCACCACCGCCAACCATTCTTATTACTTTGGCCATAACCATAAAATTGCTTATCAGCAGAAATGTACCAGCCGTGACTAAGGCCTAAGTAAATTTGATCTACTAATATTTGCTGTGTTCCCCCACTTGTGGGGATATTTAATAGCCTTGTGTGCAATGCGACTCGGTTGTTGAAATCATCAGCTTGTTTGAGGAGCTTAGTTATACTCTCTAAACGATTTGAGTTGTCTTTATTGGCTTCTAAGGTGGGTAATTCAGCAGCCCATAGAGTCTGTACGGGGGCAGGTAGTGTTGGCTTTGTGCGATTGAGGTGTGAAATAATAGCCTGAATATTTATTGTTGATTTAGCTTGATGTTGCTCTAACTTGGTTTGTTCCTCAACAAGTTCAATACGCCGTTCGCTCACTTTGGTATTATTGTTTTTTGAAAATTCAATAAGCTTTTCAAGCGCTTCTTGCTCTTTGTTAAGTAAAGAAAGTTGTTGTTCCAAAGTGACTTTTCGTATTTTCCAGTTGCTTTGAATACTGCCAATTTGTTGCTCTAGGTTCAACCATTGCTGTAATACTTCTTGAGTATCACTTTTTTCGTAAGCGAAACTGTATGATGACATCGCTGTCATTAAGAGTGCAATCCTAAACATGGTGTTCCTTATTATTATTCTAAGCGCGGTTCGACACATAATCGTTTTAATAATCAGTATTATTAAATGGTGCTTTATAAGAAGTCAATAACCATTTTTAGTACCATAGTATAATGAATAAGCGACTTTTATCAGAACAATCACTTTATTACTTACCTTTTAAATGAAAGTGTGGTTAATATTAAATTATTTGGTTTTTTAGACTCTAATCTTTTTTTCCTA
>NZ_JAGJEF010000058.1:0-34668 GCF_018100875.1 Pseudoalteromonas sp. MMG012 | reverse complement strand
ATAAATTGCAAAAACACGGCATTCGCTCAACATTCGAACCAAACCTATCAAAAACAATAGAAAAGTAACAATAAAGTCATATTCCAGACTGTTTTTTCTACGAGGGAGCTTAAGTATTAGCGATATTTTTAAATACGCAAATTTTAAAACAAAAAAACCATCAACTTTCGTCAATGGTTTTTATAAATCAAATAACGCCAATTACAGTTAATACAGCAAACTATATAGCTTTCGGCGAAATGTTGCAGCAATTGCGTCGCCATCAGGTAAAGATGCTACGATATCTAAATACTGTTTTTTTGCATCACCAAAATTTAAATCTTTTCTTAGTACAGTAAACAGTAACTCAAGCGCCTGCTCTTTTTTGCCCGTATCATTAAATAATGAAGCTAATTCTACTTTAATATCGTTATTATCAGGTTCAGCTTCTAATGCTTTGCTCAAGGTTTGAATTTCTGGTGACTCTTGAGCTTGTAGCGCCTGTACTAGTTTAGCCACTAGGTTTTGGTAATATGCATCACGCTCTTCATCTAAAATACTGTCAAACAGCGCTTGAGCGTCATCTAACTTTTGGATCTGTATACAAATATCAGCCAAAACCAATTTAACGCGCGAGTTAGCTGGGTCTATTTCATACGCTTGTTTAGCAAAATTAAACGCACTGTTTTGGTCATCACTTTGCAGAGCTTGCTTTGCTTGATCTAACAGCAGCATCTCAGGCTTTGGTAAATGGTTGGCGAGCGCCTTTTTAATGTCTTCTTCAGTTTGCGCACCCGGCAGCATTTCTACAGGTGCACCATTTTTTAGCATGACTAATGTAGGTAAAGCTTGTAAGTTTATTTGCTGCGCTAATTGACCTGCTAATGCTTGTTGTAAATCGCAGTCTACCGTCGCAACAATAATATGGTCGGTATAAGTCACAGCTAGATTAGTCAAAATTGACGCTTGGGCAACACAATCAGGGTTTTGCCCGCTGAAGAAAGTAAGCAATATTAGTTTTTCTTGGTTTTGCTCACCCAATGTCTGTTGAATATTTTCAGGCGTTAATTGAATTTGGTTACTCATATTTGCTTTCTGTGATGTATTTTCTTCTTATATAGTGGCAAAAATCTTATTTACAAGCTTAACTTTTTGCCTTTGTACGCTTTCGAGTTTTACGCTTAAACGTTCGCGGCTTAGACAGCCCTTTCAAATCTGGGTTATTTGCGACCTTTGCATCACTGACAAATTCACCCAATTGAGATAACAAAGGGTCCATGAACATTTGATAAGTACATTCCTTATTGGCTATTTGTGCAAGGTGAGATTCCCATAACGCGGTTCTATCAGGCAGCGTAAGTGATTCAGGTAACATGGCTATCATTGCTTGCCCTAGCTCTGTTGATCTGATCTGTTTTGCATTGCGAGCTAAAAACCCACGCTTAAATAGCAGTTCGATAATACCTGCGCGTGTGGCCTCTGTGCCTAAGCCATCGGTTTCTTTTAATATCTTTTTAATGTCTTTGTCTTTTACATAACGACTTATCCCCGTCATCGCTGCCAACAGTGTTGCATCGGTATAATACTGAGGTGGCTGAGTATGCTTTTCTTGTATTTGGGCATCATGACACTGTAAACGCTGCCCTTTTACCAAAGGCGGTAAATAGGTAGATAAGTTATCCTCATCATCACTGGCTTTACCAAACAATACTTTAAAACCAATCTCATTGACTTGTTTTGCCTTCGCGATGAACAACCCACCAGCTATCATAATTTCAGCTTTGGTTTCATCATAGCTAAACGCAGGGTAAAACTGTGCTAAATATTGTCTGCTGATCAGGCCGTATACTTGTTGCTCTTGATGGCCAAGCTGCGCGGACTTCAACTTTTTACTAGTCGGGATAATGGCGTGGTGTGCAGCGACTTTTTTGTCATTCCAGCATTTTGATTTCAACGACAGGTTAGCTGCATCCACTTTAGATTGCTCACACCCGTTATTATTTACCATTGCTGCCACGACCGCTTCTCTTTCTTTATAATGCGCCACTGGTAAATATCGGTTATCAGAACGAGGATACGTAATAAGTTTGTGTTTTTCATATAGGCTTTGGCACACGTCAAGCACCTGTTTAGCTGACATACCAAACGCTTTACTGGCATCTATTTGTAATGCTGATAAGTTATACGGTAAAGGTGCAAGCTGCTTTTTAGGCTTTTTCTCAATCGCAGTGACTTCACCTTCTTGATCTTTTATGCGCGCGGCCACATTTTCAGCAAGCCCTTTGACTAGTACACGTTTTTCTTCATCCATATAGGGCGCACACGCGTCACTGGGCTGCCACTTGGCACAGAAGCGGCTCTTATCTTGCGTCTGTAAATGTGCAAAAACCTCATAAAATGGTTTTGATACAAACTCTGCAATTTCTGCATCTCTTCTCACCACTAAACCAAGTACGGGCGTTTGTACTCGCCCTACAGACAACACGCCTTGATACCCTGACTTTTGACCTGCAAGAGTATAAGCACGTGTTAGGTTCATACCATATAACCAATCGGCTCTGGCTCTGGCAAGGGCAGATACACTCAACGGCACAAAGTTTTGATTCGACTGCTGTGTATTGAGCGCCTTTTTTACCGCTTGAATATTTAAGTCACTTATCAGCAACCTTTGCGTCGTTTGTTTTTGTCGTTCAGATAGCCCGACATATTGCAGTACTTCATCCACAAGTAACTGCCCTTCTCTATCCGGATCACCCGCGTGCACAATCGTCTGTGCCTTTTTTATCAGCTTTTTAAGAACACCAAGCTGCTTTTTGGTATTTGCCTTGGCTTTAAACTGCCACTCAGTTGGTATGATAGGTAAGTCTTGATGTTGCCACTTTTTATACTTAGGGTCGTAGTCATCAGGCTGCGCTTGTTCAAGTAAATGACCAATACACCACGAAACAATGCTGCCATCGCTGGTTTCAATAAAGCCATCTTGCTTTTTATGTGGCTTGGGCAATGCGTCAGCTATCGCTCTGCCTAACGATGGTTTTTCAGCAATATAAAGTTTCATGTGTGGTCTTAATATAGAATAACTGTATAAATTAACAGTTATTCTAAGCCAAGTTTGCGGTAGATTCCAGCTTTGAGGCTCACGCCAGTTATTTTGATGATTTATCAATCTGATGTTCGGCCTAATATGGGGTTTTGCCCTATTTACTTTTGCATCATAAATTTACTCACCACTTAGCTGTTAAAAACTGACTACTTTGCACAGCGCTAAAAGCACTTATAAGATCATTAAACTGGCTTGTTTACTCTAACTTAACGTTATAGCTGCACAAAATGTAAACGTAATGTTTACTTTTTCTTTATTTGTAAATATCATGTCGACATAGAATGTGGGAAACCACCTCTTTTCTATCTATTAATAAAAAGGATAAGGATGTGATAAATGGAGATGATCTGCGGGCTATGAGAGTAAATGCGGCCATTTCTCAAGAGAAAATGGCTAAAAAACTCGACTGTGATAGAAAAACTATCATTAATTATGAGCTTGGTGTAAGTGATATTCGTTCAAAACAGCTTTTCATGTGGCTTGTATATTGTAAGATAGACTCAGGATCACTGCTAAACGAAATTAAACAAATTCGTGATCAAGTGAATAGTACCAAAACCTCACGCTTACAGGATGAAGAACAATGAGACCTAGCCAGAAACTAAATACTTTTAGCTCTATGATTTTTTTAATGAAGAAAAATGACATACTGCATAAAAATTCTGATAAATATACTCTTTCGAGTGAGGAGAGTGCTTTTGTTTCAGGTGGAACAGTACCCGTTAAGGTTCCTAGAGCAGTGGCATTAGAGCCTCGCTTTATTAATGCACTCATAGTTACTAGTGATGACTCATAAGGATAGAGAATGAAACTTTCCCACTTAATTTTGTTCAGTATTGCCTCAATTGCAGTGTTCTACATACAACTTTGGGATGATAGTATTGTCACCCCTTTGCATTTGTCGTTATTAGCCATATGTCTCGCCTATGCCATCTACATAAAAAATATTAATATGGCGCATATTGCTGGGTTTATTTTACTCATTACAGGAGTAAACCAAGCAGTATTTGAAATAGGCCTAGTAAATAGCATTACTCCTGATAGTAGTGCATTTTTACAAGGGTTACTCATTTATGGTACGAATTTATTATTTAGTTTTGTACTCGCCTCAGTACTAATTTTTAGAGTTCAGCTTTCTCGAAAAATCTCTCATTCAAAAAATATAGAGTTGACACATTTTGATGGTATATTTCATTGGGTATTTATTTATATAGCGATAATCAACTTTTTAATTCTATTAGAACATTTGGCTTATGTTCTTTTTGACTTGAAATCTTGGACCTTTATTTATGACAACTTTGAAGGGCTTGTTTACATTGCGTGGGCTGTTAGCTGTGGTGCATTACTGACTATGATGATTTGTTCTTCAAAAGACAATCGTAGAGATGAAGCCGGCGCTTTATAATAAATGGCGGTAATTGCCTACACTTAAGCAATTACTGCACCGTTAACCATCTCTATTTGATGTAAAGGCACTGTCATCATGGACCTGTCAGCCCGTTAAACATGCCTCAAGGTTTTACGGAAAAACCTTACTCAGTTATGTTACCTTCAAACAAAGCTCACACTGCTTGTTTGCGTAGTGCTACGCGACGAACTTAAAAATAAGCAGGCCTTTTCCATCTCTACATAAAATAAAGCTGCATATTGCTATGCAGCCCATTATGGTATGCCAAGGTTGTTACTTTGTTTTAAGTAGGTTTAATTGTGTATGCTTTTGTTCAACAATTTCCGTCATAACGCTGGCGGCCTGTTCAACTTGATCAGCAAGTTCCGATAGCTCAGCAGCCGCATCTGCAATACTGGTGGTATTGGTGTTGATCTCTTCCGTTACCATGCTTTGCTCTTCTGCTGCTGTGGCAATTTGCGTTACTTCATTAGAAATACTGGTCAATGCAGCCACCATGGTGCTCATTGCCTGAGACGACTGCTGACAGTAATCAACCGCTTGCTCCCCATGCGCGACCGAGCTTTCGATGATTTTCTCAGAGCTCCCCACTTCAAACGTTAAGTTATCAATCAGTTTGCTGATATCGTCGGTTGATGCCTGTGTTTTTGAGGCAAGTGCCCTGACTTCATCAGCCACGACTGCAAAGCCACGCCCTTGCTCGCCAGCTCTTGCGGCTTCAATAGCGGCATTTAATGCCAGCAAGTTTGTTTGCTCTGCAATGGCCCTAATCACATCGAGTATTTTTGAAATATCACTACTTCGTTCTGCCACCTTGTTTATTGCTTGTTTCGCTTCAAGTACTTGAGAAGCCATTTCATGGACTGTTTCAGTTGTTTTAATAATGCCGGCTTCACTTTCTTGCACTTGCTTTGTGGCATCATTGGTACTGCTTGCTGCTTGTTCAGACGAACGTGCAACCTCAGCCGCGGTGGCACTGAGTTCATTAATGGCGGTAACCACACTGTCTATTTCAATATGTTGGTTTGCGACTTTATTTTTAATGTTGATTGCCACTTCTGTGGTCGAAAATGATTGCTGGTAAGATTGCTCAGCCAGTAATTTCAAATCATCAATCATGTTACGCAGTTTATTGGTAAAGGCATTAAACCCTCTGCCTAGTGCGATCAATTCAGCGTGCTCACTTACCTCTAGTTCATGAGTCAGGTCTCCTTCACTTGAGGCTAAGTTTTCTACTCTATGTTGAATATGGGTCAATGGCCTAATAACGGTATTCACTAAAATAACCGTAATAAACACCCCGATGCCCGCGATCACGAGGCCCACGAACATCATCCATCGACCTAATGCATCTGTTGATTCTTCAAGCTCTTTTGCCAGTAAATTGGCATTACTTAATACTACCGCTTTTGGTAATTCAATGACTAACGACCAAGTTGTGCTTGCCAGTGGAATATCAATGGCAACCGCGACGGCAATATCCTCTTCGAACTCAGAAAAGCCTTGGTTACGGTGTAACACTTTTAAATTGTTGGCTCGGGTTTTATTAATTGATTCGCTCAATGGCCTTGCTAGCTTTTCGTAGTGGCTAGAACCAACCACAAGACCTAATTCACTTAATAAAGTCACTTTTGCTTGGCCGTTATATAAAGAACGAGAAAGCTCATCGACAAGTTCTTGAAAAATTGGCAGGTTAACATCTACCCCAACAAGCCCTTTAAATGCACCACCACTGTTTACTGGTACTGTTAATGACGTCATCATTGTTTGTGTACCAGAGCTCATCTCGTATAAATAAGGTTCCATAATACAGGGAGCATTTTTATCTCTTGCACACAAGTACCACTCGGCTTCACGCAGGCCAAATTCGTTACGGTTGTCTAAGTATTTATCACTTGCTGACGCGACTTGTTGCTGTGCTATGCCCGATGCATCTTGTGTAAAGTAGAGTTCAAATGTTCCGGTTCCTACTACTGAATGAGAGGCTCCAGTACCATATTGATCATCTAACCCGTCATAGCCATTTCTTTCAAATTGTGCATACATGGATGACACAAGTTTATTCTGTGCTAACGCACCAGAGATGGCAAGCTGCACACTCTCCCGTGTTAATGGCTTTTCTGCACTGGTGCTATTGAGTACACCCGCAAACGTATATGGGATCCGATAAGCTTCATTGATAAAGCCAGCAACCTTTTGCCCATAGAACTGGCTTTGAGCAGTCAAGTTTTGCCGTATTTCATTAAATAGAACTTCTTGAACACGTTTGTTCTGGGAGTTATTTTCTTCTTTTAGGTGCAACCAAGTAAAAACAGTCAAGGCTGATACCATTACTGTAACTAATACTCCGACAAAAACCAGTAACTTACTGCGAATAGAAATATGCTTCATTGTTCACCTTAACACCATATATAAGTACAACTCATAACTGAAAATAATAAATTATTTCAAGCATAGCAAGAGTTTAAAAATACAAAAATGGAGAATGGTAGTTATTTACAACAAAGACACAATGATTAGACATAAATCATGCACAACAGATATAAAAAAAGCGAGGCTTAAATCCTCGCTTTTTACCTAATATTAAAGACTAGACGTCGTCTTCAATATTATCTTTTCCAGATGTGCGCTCTATGCTATCGAGCTTATGATGTATCGCTGATTTGATCAGCATATAGCCACTGATAGGTGCTGTAAGTAATAAAAAAATTGAAATCAGTATTTCCTTCACACTTAAACCTTCGCCAGTGGTACTAAAAAACACCATTGCCGCAGTCAATAAACTAGCCATACCCAACGTCGTTGCTTTTGTTGGCCCGTGTAAACGCATAAAAAAATCGGGCATTTTTACCAAGCCAATTGATCCGACTAATACAAAACAACCACCAATCAATAGCAATATTGAAATGATATATTCAGCCATACTTGCCTCTATTCTATAATATCGCCGCGCAGTAAGTATTTACATACTGCAACTGTGCTAACGAAGCCTAACATCGCAATAAGTAGCGCTGCTTCAAAGTACAACGCCGTGCCCATGCTCATACCATATAAAATGATCAGCGCAATGCTATTAATATACATGGTATCTAACGCCAAGATCCTATCGGGTACTGAGGGCCCAACCACTAAGCGCCACAAGTTAAGCAGTAACGAGATCCCTATCATAGCGAAAACAATTAAAATAACAGTTTCTAGCATTCAAAGATCTCCTTTAGCGGTGCTTCATAGCGCTGCTTTATCGTTTTGATCAACGCCTCTTCGTCTTGTAAGTTCAACACATGGATCAGTAAATAACGTTGACTCGGATCTTCCCCTTCAGGCAATGACTCTAACCAAGGATACACTTCTGCACTAACTGTACCAGGCGTTAAAGATACCGTACTTGCCAAAATTGTAATTGGCATACTGTGTGTTAAATCTAAGGGGACTTTAACAAACCCCGGATTTAACTTTTTAGTTGGCCCTAAGATCAAAATGGCCACCTGCACATTAGCGGTAATAATGTCATACAAAACCAACAACAAGTGACGCAATGCCAAGCCTGGGCGCATGATCAATGGTTGCTTAGTACGAAACGGATACGTTGCCAATGGAATTAATATTGCCAGTATCGCGGCTAAAATAATATGCCCCAACGACATTGTATTATTTAGCAACAACCATACTGTAAATAGCAGCAAGCTGCGAAATGGCGTGGGTAACCAACTAAATCGTGCTTCTAAACGCATTTACTGACCTCCCTCTAAAATAGCCGATATGGTGCCTCTAAAGTCATGTAACACCGTTGCTGCATTTAATGCGTATTCACTTGCTGGACCCGCAAATATTGCCATAAGAGGCGCACTTGAAAGTAACACAACTAACGCAGCCAATTGAGCAGGATGAACACGCTCTTGTTCATGACTATCATTGGTGTTGCCTTTATGATGCCAAAATACAGTACTCCCCGCTTTTGAAATACCCACCAATAGCGCTAAACTAGCTAATAAATATAACGGCCAAAATACGATGCCATATTCGCTGTTGAAAGTGGCTTTTAGTAACCAGATCTTAGCGATAAAGCCCGACAATGGCGGCATACCTATGGCAGCAACGGCGGCAATCACAAATCCAAAGCCGAGTAATATAGGCTGAGAAACTGGGCGCCCAACGGTGATCCTATCAGCGACTTTACCGCGTTGCCTACCTATGAGGTCAGCAAGTATAAATAATGCGGCTGTGACCATGGTTGAGTGCACTAAGTAATAGATTGCTGCGGCGCTGGCTTCGACGGTTTGCACCGCGACTAAAGCCACTAACGTACCCACAGATACAATCACCAGATTGGCGACTAACTTACGTAAATCTTGGCTGGCCAATACGCCAATAGCACCCATAACAATGGTTGCTAATGCCAGCCACCAAAGCCAACTTTGTGCCATATGACTTAGCTCGCCCGCTTCGTCACCAAAAATTAGCGTGTAAACACGCATCATCGAATACACGCCCACCTTAGTCATAATCGCAAACATGGCTGCAACAACAGGCATCGCAGTTGCGTAAGTATTGGGTAACCACAGATGTAAGGGTAAAAGTGCGCCTTTAAGGGCAAATACGACCAGTAATAATAAACCACCAATCTTAGCAAGGTACACATCATCACCTTCTAGGAAGGTCACTTTTTGTGCCATATCAGCCATATTCAATGTACCGAGTACACCATACAGCACACCCAAAGCGATTAAGAAAATCGCAGAGCCAACCAAGTTCATGATCACATATTGAAGCGCAGCACGTGTATTACGCTTGTCACCACCGTGCATTAACAATGAGTATGATGCGATAAGGAGCACTTCAAAAAATACGAATAGATTAAACGCATCTCCTGTTAAAAATGCACCGTTTACACCCAGTAATAAAAAGTGAAGTAATGGATGAAAAAAGCTTCCTTTTTCATCATCTCCGGCACATGCATAGAGCGCACAGACGGTACATAATATACTGGTCAAAGACACCAATAAGGTAGAAAGCGGGTCAGCCACTAACACTATGCCGAAAGGCGCGGACCAATCACCGATGGCGTATACCGCTGTTCCGTGCTGTTGAACTTGTAATAATAGTGCTATTGATACACATGATGTGATCAAGCCCAAAACAACCGAAGCAATACGACGTATCGCCACATTTTTACCACAAGGTGGCATCAGTAAAATAACTCCTGCCAACATCGGCAGTAAAACAGGTAAAGATGTCAAATGCTGGATCATGCTTTGCCCTTTTTATCTTTCTCAGGAACCTGACCATTAACATGGTCATTTCCTAAATCTGCTCGACCACGGATCGCTAAAATAACGACAAACGCAGTCATTGCAAAGCCAATTACAATTGCGGTTAAAACCAATGCTTGAGGCAGAGGATCGGCATAGTCTGTGCTATAGCCCAATACCGCAGCTTGATTTAAGCTCAATCTGCCTGATGAAAATAGAAATAAATTCACCGCATACGACAGCATAGTTAAACCCAAAACAACGGGGAATGTGCGCGAACGTAAAATCAAAAATACGCCGCACGCAACCAATAGCCCCACGCAAGATGCATATAATAATTCCATTAGACTTTCACCTCATCTTTATGTGCACTTGCAGTCAGTTTACCTAAACTCGCAAGGATCATTAACGTAGCACCAACTACGGTAATATAAACTCCTAAGTCAAACACCAACGCACTCGCAAGCTCAATTTCACCAATCAGTGGAATATCAAAATATTCAAACCATGTGGTCATAAACGGACGACCAAAGGCCCAACTTCCTACCCCCGTGAAGAGTGCGATGGCAATACCTGAGGCAATTATTTTGCGGTAGTTAATCGTCAAGCGCTCTGCTATCCAATTCGACCCATGGGCAATGTACTGCAATATAAATGCAATCGCGGTTACTAAGCCCGCAATAAACCCACCACCAGGTAAGTTATGGCCTCGCAAGAAAATATAAAATGACACTAACAACGCCAAAGGTAATAACGATTGTGAAATACTAGCAAGCAATAATGGATAACGCTCTTTCGCCCAAGGGCGACCTTCGCTGTCACTGCCCGGCATAAACAGCGGCAAGTTAACTAGCAGCTTATAAATACCCAATGCAGCAATACCCAGTACACAAATTTCACCTAAGGTGTCAAAACCACGGAAGTCGACCAAGATCACATTCACCACATTCGTGCCGCCGCCGCCGGTTTTGGCATTCGCTAGGAAGAAGTCAGATATAGATTCAAGTGGTCGTGTAATGAGTGCATAACAAATACTACCAACAACAACCCCGATTGCTGATGCAATCCCCAAATCTCGCAGTACCCGTATTGAACTTGACTCTTTTGGTGAGCGTTGTGGTAAAAAGAACAGCGCAAGCATTAGTAAGATAATCGTCACAACTTCTACAGTAAGCTGCGTGAGTGCTAAGTCTGGTGCCGAAAAGCGCGTAAACGCCACTGATACCATCAAACCAACCACAGATATCATCAACAATGATACCATACGTGAGCGGTGCCAAATTACCGTTCCAATTGCACCAATCATCAATAGAGCAGCACCAATGCCATTATGCACATCCACTGGGGTAGGCTGCTTACCACCTACAAGTTGACTCATTTCAAATAAAGGCCAACCAGCACTAATGAGCACCACCATGAACATTAGCATTAAATAACGCTGTAAAGAGCCATTTTCAATGGCACTTATTTTACGCTGACACCATTTAATCATCACATAAACACTACCATCAAATGCCTTCTTAGCATTTAATGGAGGAAGTGATGCTTGAAATTGGAACAAATACTTACGCTGTGTATAGATCAGTAAGCCACCACAGACAGCGATACCACTCATTAAAAGAGGTAAATTAAAACCATGCCAAATCGCAATTTTAAACTCTGGCACATAACCACCAAGCACCGCTGTAGAGGCTGCTTTCAAAATACCATCAACCACAAAATGTGGGAACATGCCGACGACTAAACAAAGCGCAACTAGCACCTCGATAGGTATGCGCATATAACGTGGTGGTTCACTGGGCTCTTTAGGTAAGCTCACGGGTTCTCCATTAAAGAACACGTCATGAATAAAGCGGGCTGAGTAAGCAACAGAAAATGCGGCAGCCACAGTAGCCAGTACAGGTACGAGCCATGACATAGAACCGAGTAGCTGTTGATGCAAAGTCTCAGCAAAGAACATCTCTTTTGACAAGAAACCATTTAATAACGGTACGCCCGCCATGGCCGCTGCTGCAACCATAGCCAACGTGGCCGTATAAGGCATAAATCGCCACATGCCATTGAGTTTACGCATATCTCGCGTACCCGTTTCGTGGTCGATTATTCCAGTCGCCATAAATAGCGACGCTTTAAACGTTGCATGGTTAATAATGTGAAATATGGCCGCTACTGTCGCCAATTCAGTATCTAAACCAAACAACAGAGTAATTAATCCTAAATGACTAATTGTGGAGTAAGCCAACAACCCTTTCAAATCATGTTTAAAAAGTGCTACATAAGCCGCAAACAAAAGCGTGGCAAGACCCGTTAAGCCAACCAATATAAACCAAAGTTCAGTTCCAGCCAATGCCGGGTAGAATCTAGCTAATAAGAAAATGCCCGCTTTTACCATAGTCGCAGAGTGTAAGTAAGCACTTACAGGTGTTGGTGCTGCCATCGCATGCGGTAACCAAAAGTGAAATGGAAACTGTGCGGATTTTGTGAAAGCACCAAGTAATACAAGAATAAGCGTCACTTCATATAAAGCGTGCTCTTGTATAATCGCCCGACTTGCGAGTATGGTATCTAAATTATAGCTACCAACAATATCACCAAGTAATAGTAAACCTGCCAATAGCGCCAAACCACCACCACCAGTGATAGTTAACGCCATACGGGCGCCCTTGCGTGCTTCTGATTTATGCCACCAATAACTGATCAGCAAAAATGAGCTAATACTGGTTAATTCCCAAAACAACCACAGTTGTAATACATTGTTAGACATAACAATGCCTAACATAGCAGTCATAAAGAGCATTAAGTATGCATAGAGCTTAGGCATAGAATCTTTAGAGCTCAGATAATAGCGCGCATAAAAAATGACTAATATACCAATACCTAAGATCATAAAAATAAATAACAGAGCGAGTCCATCTAGCCTAAATGACAGGTTAAGCCCCAATAAAGGCACCCACTGTGCACTATAACGGATCACTTCACCCGCAAACACAGCCGGAGCCAAATTTACAGTCATCGCAAGTGCAATAACTGGCATTAACAAGGTCAACCCAGTCGATTGATTACGTGTTAATTTACCCGTTAATGAAGAAATAATACTGCCGAATAAGGATAGCAAGGGTATCCAAAGCAAAGTCATAGAGTAAACCTTTTATTATTACGTCGTCTAAGTACGACCGTACACCATATTTAGTGTGCTGCTTTATGTCAGATGTAAAAGAAACTCATGTTCATTTTCACCACACAAAACTAACCATAGTTATACTGTATTAGTGTTTGAGTTGTCTATAGTTTCAGGTTCTAGCTGGTTCTATTTTAGCCAAGATTAACAAACAATTCAGATATATTTCATATATCACAAAATCCGCATACGATTATTTAAATAAGACAGTCAAACTAAATCTACCGCGTTGAACGCTTTTTCTGATACTCAGCATTAACCGCCTGTTGCCATAATATTCTATATTGTTCAGAAAGCGGCTTACTTTGATATTCCATAATGCTCCACTCATCACTTGGCTTAAAAGCCTGCAACCCACCTTTGTTGCATGTATTACTTCTTTGCCATCCTCGTGGCGCACTTGTCGCTTCACCAACATATAAATTCGGAGCATGCTGTCCAGGTGCTGCGCATAGCCAAAGAGCCTTACTTTCCGGTACTGGATATTCATCTTCAAAGCCACTAAAGTGCATTAACTCATGTAAAAATACCGCATAACTACTGCGTCCATTCAATGTCATCATATTACCACGCACATTCGCGTATCCATTTCGAGTCAAAACAACCAATTTATCTGCTTGGTGCAGTAAACTTGGAAACGCATCAACTAATAACTCAAATTTACAGTGTGCAAACTGTTCATTTTTGGTTGAACACTCAGCTACATTACCAATGTACATCGGCTCACTGAAACAGTGGCTCATTGCACTTGGCTCTGGTGTTTGATTATATTGCAGTCTAAGCCTGTTCAATTTTTCTAGCCCTAAAAGATGATCGGTCAATAACAAAACTTTATTGATACATCGCTTTGAAAAGGAAATTTGACTTGATGGCCTTATGATGTTGTGCGCAGACAACCGTGCAGAACTTAACCCCAGTGGTGATATGCCACGGTGCAGAGCAAGCCAATCTTGATAGTATATAGGTAAGGCTCGATATACGGCCACATCACTCATTTCATTAACTCTATTGGCTTTTTTTAACACTTCAAGTAAGCGCAAAAACTGCGATAGAGGTACTTCTTGCAAATAACGCTGCCAATACAATTTACTTGATTTAAAATCATCCCTTTTGGCATGTCTAATGGCCCATTCAAAACCAATATCAGGTACCTCTAATACCAACAATGCATTGATGGTTTTATTTGGCAGTTCCCTAAGCGCTAACGTATTGTCTAATTGATAAAAAGCATTTGGAAATTGGGTCAAGAAGTTGGAGCGTTCATAAGGCGTTGCTAACTGAGGGTAATGGCCACTTTGGGCCATTAAAAGCAAACAGCTTATCGCAATAAATATCTGTCTAGCTTGCGTTTTCACTGGCCCAAATATCTAATTCTAAACGTGCGTATTTGTACTCAATAAACTCAGATACATTCGTTGATAATGCTAATTTAAAAAAGTCAGCTGCGATATGCTCATTACCTTGGAATTGATACAGTTTTGCTAAATAAAAATACGCTTCACATAGACGTTCCGAATACTCTTGCTGATTTTTTACACCGACACTAATTTGTTGCAAAAACTGCTCTTCTGATAGCTCGCCTAAATACAATTTAACAAGTTGTGATGACCATTCTGCATCGTTTATTGCTTGCTGATTCGCTTTTAAATTCGCTTTAGCAATAATTGGGTCGTGTTTTAACTGTGCCAAATACAGCCACATGACGCGGTATGCATCTTGTGGAGAACGCTCTAGAAAGGCACTAAAATCATCGTTTGCTAAATCTATACGGTTATCGTAGTACAATGCAATTCCGCGATTTAAATAGGCATATTCATGACGTTCATCAAGCTCTAAAACTGCTTCAAACATTTCATATGCTTTTCCATACTCTTGCAGTAGAGTGTGGTGAATGCCTAAAAAGTTATAAGCTTCGGCTAAGTCAGGTTTCATCTTTATTGCTCGATTGAAATCAATTCTTGCTAAAGTACTTAAACCTAGACCATCGTAAAGTCTACCTCGATTGTAATAAAGCTGTGCTCTTTGCTCTGTCGGTAAATCTGTTGCCAGCAATAATTCCGAATAACGCGCGACACTAATTTCATTGCGAAAGTTAGTCTGTAGAGGCGCACTAAAAGGAACTGTTACGATAGATGCTTTAATCTGTTCTGTCGTCGAGTTACAACCAGTTAGCCCTGCTAATATAAGGGGTAAAACTATGATGGATTTTAAATTCATATCCTTCCTTTTGCTAGCCTAAAAACAATAGGTGAACCAACATTAGAACATAAAAAAGGGGGCCAATCAGCCCCCTTTTACATAGTAAATAACTTATTTACACAAAATTACTCAGCAGGCGCTTCTGGCGCTGGCGTAGCTGATTGCTCTAACGCTTCTTTAATGCTCAGACGTACGCGACCTTGACGGTCTACTTCTAGTACTTTAACTTTCACTTCCTGACCAACAGTTAGGTGGTCGCCTACGCTGTTAACACGCTCAGGGCTGATCTGTGAAATATGAACTAGGCCATCTTTACCTGGTAATACGTTTACAAACGCACCGAAATCAACGATACGTACAACTTTACCATTGTAGATAGTGCCAACTTCTAGTTCAGCAGTCAGCGCTTCAATACGAGAGATAGCATCTTTCGCACTTAGGCCATCTGTTGCTGCAATTTTGATCGTACCATCGTCTTCAATTTCAATCGTTGTGCCCGTTTCTTCAGTTAACTGACGAATTGTAGCGCCACCTTTACCAATTACTTCAGCAATCTTCTTCGGTGGGATATTCATTGTATAAATACGAGGTGCAAATTCAGAAAGCTCTTCTGAAGGTGCTGCAATTGCTTCATCCATCACTGATAGAATGTGTAAACGTGCTGCTTTAGCTTGTTTAAGTGCAATTTGCATGATTTCTTTGTTGATACCTTCGATCTTGATATCCATCTGCAATGCAGTAATACCCGCTTCAGTACCGGCTACTTTAAAGTCCATGTCACCTAAGTGATCTTCATCACCTAGAATGTCAGAAAGAACAACAAAGTTTTCTTCTTCTTTAACTAGACCCATCGCGATACCCGCAACAGATGCTTTGATTGGTACACCAGCATTCATTAGCGCAAGTGACGTACCACATACAGACGCCATTGAAGAAGAACCGTTTGATTCTGTGATTTCAGATACCACACGGATAGAGTATGGGAAATCTGTCAATGTTGGCATTACAGCTTGAATACCACGCTTTGCAAGGTTACCGTGGCCGATTTCACGACGCTTAGGAGAACCAACAAAACCGGTTTCGCCTACACAGAATGGAGGGAAGTTATAGTTAAGCATGAAGTGGTTTTTATGTGTACCAGTTAAATCGTCGATTAACTGTGAATCACGTTCCGTACCTAAAGTAGCTGTAACTAGCGCCTGAGTTTCACCACGAGTGAAAATAGCAGAACCGTGAGTACGTGGTAACACACCTGTCATTACGTCAAGTGCACGAACCATATCTGGTTCACGACCATCAATACGCTTCTCGCCAGCAATAATACGGCTACGTACGATGTTCTTCTCTAATGCACCAAATAATTTACCAACTTCTTGCGTATCTAACGTTTCGCCCTCAGCTAGTTCAGCAGTGAGTGCTTCAACCACACCTTCTTTTGCTGCAGTTAGCGCTGTTTTACGCTCTACCTTGTCTGTGATCAAGTAAGCTGCACCTACTTTATCAGCTGCTAGTGCTGCAACTTTGTCTGACGCTGCAACGTTTTTCTCTGGTGCAGTCCAATCCCAAGTAGGCTTACCTGCTTCAGCTTTAAATTCATTGATAGCAGTGATGATCGCTTGAGATTGCTCATGACCATACACAACAGCACCAAGCATTACGTCTTCTGGTAATACGTCTGCTTCAGACTCAACCATAAGTACCGCGTTTTCAGTACCAGCAACAACTAGATCAAGCTTACTTTCTTCAAGCTCTTTTAAAGTTGGGTTTAGTACATACTGGTCATCGATATAACCAACACGTGCAGCACCAATTGGGCCACTGAATGGAATACCTGAAATAGCAAGTGCTGCTGATGTACCAATCATCGCAACCATATCAGGTTGGATTTCAGGGTTAACAGAAACAACCGTAGCAATAACTTGTACTTCGTTTACAAAGCCATTTGGGAAAAGAGGACGAATTGGACGGTCAATAAGACGTGCAATCAGTGTCTCGCCATCGTTTGGACGACCTTCACGCTTCAAGAAACCACCTGGAATACGACCCGCAGCGTACATACGCTCTTGGTAGTTTACTGTTAGTGGGAAGAAGTCTTGACCCGGTTGTGCATCACGCTTACCTACAACAGTAACAAGTACTGAAGTATCGCCGATGCTTGCTAGTACTGCACCATCTGCTTGACGAGCAATCGCGCCTGTTTCGATTGTGACCGTGTGTTGGCCTAGTTGAAATTCTTTAATAATTGCTTGCACAAATATTTCCTTAAATAAAACAAAATATAGACGCCAACTAGTACCAATTACAGTCTTAAATAGACTAAACAATCTATTTAAGCACTACAATTGGCAAAAGCGCTGGCGCTGACTTAGCCCAATGCTAAGCGGGTGTTAGTATACGTGGAGAACACCCACAAAAAAAGGGGCTTGAAAGCCCCTTTTTTAATGTTAGCTAAAAAAGCCAACAATCAATCAAAAGATTAGCGACGTAGGCCAAGCTCTTTGATTAGCGCTGAGTAACGCTCAACGTTTTTACCTTTAAGGTAATCAAGTAATTTACGACGTTGGCTAACTTTGCGAAGAAGACCACGACGTGAGTGGAAATCATGCTTATGATCAGCGAAGTGACCTTGTAGCTTGTTGATGTCGAAAGTAAGAAGTGCTACTTGTACTTCAGGTGAACCAGTGTCGCCTTCAACACGTGCAAATTTAGCAACGATTTCTACTTTTTCTTGAGTACTTAGTGACATAATAACTCCAAAATTAATTTAAATTGTGCTTAAGCCGATCACTAATTCAGCAAAAGCGAGTAAGCGGCGCGCAGTATAGCAATATTCACCGCGTGAGACTAGAAAAAACTATTGGTTAGTTGCAAGTGCTCGTTTGGCTTTTAAATGTCCATCAGGGTTACGTTCACCAATACCAATAAACCGCCCGTCTGCAACCACTTTAATAATCCCCTCAGGTACCGTGCCGCACACTACGACCTGACCATGGCTAAATGCAACACCTTGCTCCGCCGTGATCTCAATCACGGGTAAATCAACCAAAGCAGTATCCATCGGCAACAGTAATTCATCAAGGTATGTTGAAGGTTCAACCCCTTCTACTTTCGCTTGCTGTAGCTTTGCTTCTAGTTGTTCAATCGTGACCATTTGCTCACTTGGATAGTGTCCCACTTTTGAACGATGCAACATAATTACATGTGCACCACACCCTAGTTTTTCACCTAAATCATCCACGATTGTGCGAATATATGTACCTTTAGACACATGCGCTGTCATCTGAATTTCTTCATTTTCAGCGTCATACTCATCAAGTGTTAAACTATATACATTTATTTTTCGACACTTACGAGGTACTTCAATACCCTCTCTCGCATATTTATACAAAGGCTGACCTTGATATTTTAATGCTGAGTACATTGAAGGATACTGATCAGTTTCACCCAAGAAGCCTGTAATTTCTTTTTGTAAACCATCAAGCGTAATATCCACAGGGCGTGTTTCAACCACTTCACCATCAGAATCAGAAGTGGTTGTGCGTTCGCCTAACTTGGCACGCACAACATAGGTTTTATCAGTATCTAATAAAAACTGAGTAAACTTGGTCGCTTCACCAAAACAAATTGGCAGCATGCCTGTTGCCAGTGGATCTAATGCACCGGTATGACCTGCTTTTTGCGCAAAGTAAATGCCTTTCGCTTGCTGCAACGCTTTATTGGACGAGATCCCTTCAGGTTTATGCAAAAGCACGATGCCATCAACCGGACGACCTTTTGAACGTCTTGCCATTACTCTTGCTCATCCTCCGATGACTCTGGTCCACGCTTTTCGTTATCATCACGAATAACCGAATCAACAAGATTTGAAATACGCATACCTTCAAGTAACGAGTTGTCTACCACAAAACGTAGTTCCGGCATGATACGCGCACGAATACGCTTACCTAGAATAGAACGAATATAGCCCGTTGCATCATTTAAGATGGCAACACTCTGCTTAGTCTTATCTTCATCACTGGTATTCAATACCGTAATAAAGATTTTTGCGTAAGATAAGTCTCTTGATACTTCAACCGCAGAAACCGTCACCATGCCTAAGCGTGGGTCTTTAATTTCGCGTTGCAATATCACAGCAATCTCTTTTTGGATTTGCTGGCCAACTCTATCTGTGCGAGAAAATTCTCTCATCTTCACCACTTATAAATTTTAACTTATTGAAAAACAATAATAAGTTTAATTAGTTTTAAACGAACAAATGGGGGCTAGTGCCCCCATTTCAACCATTATTATAGTAATGGTTTACAATGTACGTTGAACTTCAACCGTCTCGAATACTTCGATTTGGTCGCCAACTTTAACATCGTTGTAGTTCTTAACACCGATACCACATTCCATACCGTTACGTACTTCTTGTACATCATCCTTAAAGCGACGTAGTGACTCAAGCTCGCCTTCATAGATAACCACGTTTTCACGAAGTACACGAATAGGCGCGCTGCGCTTAACGATACCTTCAGTAACCATACAACCAGCAATTGCGCCAATTTTTGGTGACTTAAATACATCACGAACTTCAGCAAGACCGATAATTTCTTGCTTAAATTCAGGTGCCAACATACCAGACATCGCTTGCTTAACTTCTTCAATCAAGCTGTAGATAACGCTGTAGTAACGTAAATCTAGGTTTTCTGAATCAATGACTTTACGCGCAGATGCGTCAGCACGAACATTAAAGCCAACGATAATTGCGTTTGAAGCGGCCGCAAGTGTTGCATCAGTTTCCGTGATACCACCAACGCCACTACCAACAATCTTCACTTTAACTTCATCTGTAGAGAGTTTAACAAGTGAATCAGCGATCGCCTGAATTGAACCTTGAACGTCCGCTTTCAATACAACATTTACTTCAGACACATTGCCTTCTGTCATGTTGCTGAACATGTTTTCAAGTTTCGCTTTTTGCTGGCGAGCTAGTTTAACATCACGGAACTTACCTTGACGGTACAATGCAACTTCACGCGCTTTACGCTCGTCTTTAACAACTGTGGCTTCATCACCTGCTGCAGGAACACCTGAAAGACCTAAGATTTCTACAGGGATTGATGGACCAGCAGTTTTAATTTCTTTACCATTTTCGTCGCGCATCGCACGAACACGGCCATACTCAAGACCACATAAAACGATATCGCCTTGATTTAGCTGACCTGACTGAACAAGTACGGTTGCAACTGGACCACGGCCTTTGTCAAGACGTGACTCGATAACCACACCCGCACCCATACCTTGTGTCGGTGCAGTGAGCTCTAATAATTCCGATTGCATTAGCACCGCTTCAAGCAACTCATCAACACCAGTACCCGCTTTTGCAGAGATGTGTGCAAATTGCGTATCGCCGCCCCACTCTTCTGGGATAACGTCTAGCTGTGCTAGTTCGTTCTTAACGCGATCTGGATCAGCGCCTTCTTTATCCATTTTGTTCACAGCAACAATCAAAGGTACACCCGCTGCTTTAGCGTGTTGTACAGCTTCTTTTGTTTGAGGCATTACACCATCATCTGCGGCAACAACTAGGATAACGATATCAGTTGCTTTTGCACCACGTGCACGCATTGACGTAAACGCTGCGTGTCCTGGAGTATCTAAGAAGGTGATCATGCCGCCTTCCGTTTCAACGTGATATGCACCAATGTGCTGTGTAATACCACCGGCTTCGCCAGACGCTACTTTTGCACTTCGAATGTAATCAAGCGTTGACGTTTTACCGTGGTCAACGTGACCCATTACCGTTACCACTGGTGCACGTGATTCAGTTGATTCAACTTCACTACGGTCATTCAGTACTTGTACTTCTAGCTCGTTTTCTTTTACTAGAACTACTTTATGACCCATTTCTTCAGCAACTAGTTGTGCTGTTTCTTGGTCGATAACTTGGTTAATCGTAACCATGTCACCCATTTTCATCATCGTTTTAACGACTTCAGTGCCTTTTACAGCCATACGAGAAGCTAGTTCAGCAACAGCAATTGTTTCACTGATACGTACTTCTTGTTTCACATCTGCAACAGGTTTTTGGAAACCATGTTGTAAAGAAGCTGGCGCTTTTAGCTTGCCTTTACGGCCTCTTGAAGGCGCTTCGGCTCTTGCAGGTGCTTTTTTCTTTTTCTTGCGACGCGCACTTTTCTCTTCGCGTGCATCTGACTCATCTTCTGCTTCACGTGCATAAGTTGATGTTGTCAGGTGATGGTCAGCCGTTTCTTCGCGACGACGGCGTTCCTCTTCTTCTTTTTTCCAACGAGCTTCATTTTCTTCAGCTAGTTTACGCGCCACTTCTGCTTGACGCTTCGCTTCTTCTTCAGCTTTTATCAATGCTGCCTCTTCTGCTTCTTTTTGCAGACGCTCCGCTTCTAGGCGGTCTTTTTCAACTTTCGCACTATCCACTTTCTTGTCCTGCGGTTGATTGGCTTTTCGCTCAGCTTCAGCTTTACGCTTTGCCTCTTCTTTAACTTTACGCTCAGCGTCTTCTTTTGCTTTACGTTCAGCATCTTCTTTGGCCTTTTGCTCAGCGGCTTGCTGTGCTTTTAATTCAGCCTCTTTACGGCTAGCTTCTTCTGCTGCTAGACGTTCTTGCTCTTTTTCTTGGTCAATAGTGCTCTTTTTCACGTAAGTACGCTTTTTACGTACTTCAACCTGAACTGCTTTATCTTTACCCGTAGAGCCTTTCACATTTAATGTGCTTTTGCTTTTACGTTGCAAAGTCATGCGTTCAGGGCCTTCAGCACCTTTACCACCATGCTGTTTACTTAGGTGGTCAAGTAACTGAGCCTTTTCAGATTCAGTAACACTATCAGTCTCGCCTTTGGTGATCCCTGCATCGTTTAATTGCTGCAGCAATTTATCAACAGTTGTATCAATAGTCTCGGCTAGTTTTTCAATGCTTACTTCTGCCATAGTGTGTGTTACTCCGTTAATAAATTATTCGTCTTCACCAAACCAACAAATGTTACGTGCAGCCATAATTAACTGCCCAGCATCTTGCTCTGATAACTCTGTAATTTCTACCAGCTCGTCAATTCCCTGCTCTGCTAAGTCTTCAAGGGTAACAACACCTTTACTTGCCATAACAAATGCCAAATGACGCTCTAACCCTTCTAATGCTAACAAGTCTTCAGCAGGCTCTGCACCTTCAAGGCTTTCTTCTGTTTTAAGTGCTTTAGTCGTTAACGCATCTTTCGCACGATTACGCAGTTCTTCAACGGTGTCTTCATCAAGGCCGTCAATTTCTAAAAACTCAGCAACTGGAACATATGCGACTTCTTCAAGCGTTGAGAAACCTTCGTTAATCAATAAACCTGCAAAGTCATCATCAATATCTAGGTTTTGCGTAAACAAGTTAACTAGCTTATCAGACTCTTCCGAGTTCTTTGCGTCCATATCTTCGACTGTCATTACATTGAGTTCCCAGCCAGTCAATTGACTCGCTAGACGAATGTTTTGACCATTACGACCAATGGCTTGAGCTAAGTTATCAGCCTCGACAGCGATGTCCATTGAGCGAGAGTCTTCATCCATTACGATAGAAGCTACTTCCGCTGGAGCCATTGCATTGATAACAAACTGTGCAGGGTTATCATCGTATAATACGATATCAACACGCTCTCCACCAAGCTCCGTAGAAACAGCTTGTACACGTGCGCCACGCATACCAACACACGCTCCCACCGGATCAATACGTTTGTCATTTGATTTAACTGCGATTTTTGCACGAGAACCCGGATCACGAGCTGCACCACGAATTTCAATCATTTCTTCGCCAATTTCTGGCACCTCAATGCGAAACAGCTCCATTAGCATTTCTGGTTTTGAACGTGTTACGAATAATTGAGCGCCACGCGCTTCTGGTTTTACTTCGTACAGCAAACCACGAACACGATCACCTGGACGGAAGCTCTCACGTGGTAGCATATCATCACGGTAAATCACTGCTTCAGCATTATTTCCTAAATCCATAACAATGGCATCACGTGTTGCTTTTTTAACGACACCTGTAACCAGTTCACCCTGTTGATCTTTGTAAGCCTCAACAACAAGTGCACGCTCAGCTTCACGTACTTTTTGTACGATAACCTGCTTTGCCATCTGTGTTGTAATACGGTCAAATTTTATTGATTCAATTTGCTCTTCAACAAAATCACCAAGTTGTGTTTCAGGCTCTTCAACCTGCGCAGCTTCCAGGGTTATTTCTGAGTACGGATTTTCTAATGAACCATCTTCTTGCGGATCCACTGCCATCCAGCGACGGAACGTATCGTATTCGCCTGTTTTGCGATCAATTGAAACACGAACTTCAATATCACCGTCATGTTTTTTCTTCGTTGCAGTCGCCAGAGCAAACTCTAACGCTTCAAAAATCTTTTCTTTTGGGACTGCCTTCTCATTGGAAACGGCTTCTGCCACCAATAATATCTCTTTTGCCATAGGTAATGCCTCGCTTGCCCTTGTCCTTCGCACTCAATATTTAAAATTTTGCGATGATGTTTGCACGCTCGATGTTACTGAGCATAATGAAATGTTCGTTACCATCGATCTTTAACGTGATCATATCGGCGCTAACTGCGACTAAATCGCCTTTAAAGTTGCGTCGTCCATCTTGCGGTAATTTAGTACGTACTCGCACCTCTTCACCTTGTGCCTTCTCATAATGAGCCAACTTAAATAGTGGTCTATCAACGCCAGGAGAAGACACTTCCAAATCATATTCGTTTGTAATCGGGTCTTCTACGTCAAGAATCGCACTTACTTGTCTGCTTGCATCAGCACAGTTATCTACTGAAACACCGCCTTCATTTTCAATGTATACACGTAATGTAGAATGACGACCGGCTTGCACAAACTCCAGACCTAACAATTCAAAACCGAGTGCTTCTACAGCTGGCTCTAACATTACGGTCAAATCTTGCTCGAGTTTTGTCACAAATTTCCTCCATACAAACAAAAAAAGGGCTTAAGCCCCAATTATACTAGCTGTTTAGTATTCAGCACTGCTAAAAGCAAAGCACTAGATACAACAACGCCCCGAACCAAGCGGGGCGTCACACCTAAAACAAAACTGTGTGGCCAAAGGCCTTACTTGGTTGCGGGCTTAACAGCCAAATTAAGCAAACGCTTAAACGCAAAACGCGCATTACATAGAATGCGCGCTACATCTAAAAAATAAACACATTTTTTAGAATTTGGTTGCGGGAGCCGGATTTGAACCGACGACCTTCGGGTTATGAGCCCGACGAGCTACCAGGCTGCTCCATCCCGCGCCAATGTGCAGCAAACACTGCAAAATATGCGCAGTATTATAAGGAGTGTTCCATTAATAAGCAACCTTACAACAACGATTAATTCTATTATTTAAATCACCAAAGACCCTAAAATAGGTAATTTTCTTTATCAAAACATTACATATCGCTGTAAGCTGCGATATAATATCGCAATTTTAACATTACAGGGAAACTATTATGAAAAAAGCAACAGTGTCGCTATTGACAGCGCTATCATTAGCATTTGCGGGACAAGCCATTGCTTCAAGTTGTGAAGGGTATGGACCACAAACACCTCGTGATATTGATAATCTACTTGGCGAAAACAAACGGGTATTCTCAAAAGCACCTGATAGCGAAGAAATGAACCTGTGTAACATTCATTTTCACAAAAATGCAGAGCATAAAGCCAAAGACTTTTCAGTCTTTGCTGGTGATAATAAATATGGCGGGTATCAATGTAATGCCACCAACTCATTAACTGCGGCCGAATTGAAAGCGCCCAAAGGAAAAGTATGCAAAAATGTCAAACCTGGTGACACCATTGAAGTCCATTGGGTTCACAGTTCTTGTGATGTAACACCTGGTAAGGGTCTAGGCTCATGTTTAAGTGACAAATGTGCTAATCCACAATTACGTGTAGAAACACAAGTATTCATGGTCGTTAATGATGAAAACGCTTTTGATTTCAACGATCTTGATTATGACGGTAATGTCGTAAACGGATACCACCAAGCAAAACACATCCCTGATACGACGGGTAAACCTGTAGAATTTTTAGGCTCAACCACCGGCCCTAGCTACACAGCACAACAATGCTCACCGCTACAAGTCACCTGGAGCGTACGCCCAGCTTGTGCCAAAGTTGACATCAATACACTCGCAACATGGTGCGAAAGCAATGAGTTTGAAGAAGATCACGCACATGGTGTTCGTAAGCTAGTAACCGACCCAAAACTACTAGCGCCAATTAATTAATTTTACAAAAAAGAATAGAGGCAGAAAAGTATGTATTTTACTGCCTTTTTATTAAAAACCTAAAACCCCCATAAATTAATCATTCACATCTGCTCGCTTCACTTCTATACTGATGGTCAAGAGTTCAATAAATAGTCAATTTAAACTCGAGGTAGTTATTGGGTTCGGTTGTACCACAGCTATCACGTTTGGTTCTTTTCTGATAATTCAAACGCAGGTTTGCAGTCATTTGAAAATGATTCTTCCATCCAAGCAAACGGACGCGCTTTTAATCGACAAAGAGGCGATTATGAGTATTTCTCCTTATCAATACCAACTATTAACGCAGTCATTTTCTACGTTAAAACCTAACTTTCATTGTTTTTGTGTTAGCTTGCATAGCCAGCTTAAAAGATACGATTTACAGCTTGTTGTTCCCAACTCACCTAAATACCTCCTCAACATTGAACACCGTATTCATACATTTTTACACGAGGCAATTGCATTGTTACCACAGCAAAGCGCGCTGGTTGATTTGGTTAAACAATACAAATCAGATTTTCATACTCTCAGGTTAAGCGAGTACGACATTGCGGTGATATGCCATACAATGCTAGAAACACTGCAACTTCATTTGGGAAGGCAATTTACATTGGCATTACGTAATGCTTGGCGAAAAGCCCTTCATATGTTTGCCAACATAATCAAAAGCGTCGCGTTTAATACAACTAACATTGTTAATTTGCAACATTTTAGACAGCAAAAACAGCATCAAATATCGACCTTAAGATGACTTTTCCTTGCGAGCAAAGTAGACTGCATTTGAGTTTACGCAAAGAGAATGGTTATGAAAAGAGCGTTCGTTTTATCGGGGTTTTTATTATTGTCGGTAACGGCTTGCGATGTATTTGAGTCATCAAAAACACAAATTGAAGAGCAGTATTTATCGCAAAATAATGAGCTAAAATCAGCTATTGAAGCAATTAGAGAACAAGGCTTAGCAACGTTTTCTTCAACGGCTGAAAAGGGCACTGTTGCCGCGTGCGTTGCGAAGCAACTGGACGCGGATCCAATGGGGGCACTTATCGAGGTTGAAGGTGCCCTGCAAGATAGTGCCGACTTATCTAAGCTCGCTGAAACAATTGGTA
This sequence comes from Pseudoalteromonas sp. MMG012, assembly GCF_018100875.1. Classification (NCBI taxonomy): domain Bacteria; kingdom Pseudomonadati; phylum Pseudomonadota; class Gammaproteobacteria; order Alteromonadales; family Pseudoalteromonadaceae; genus Pseudoalteromonas; species Pseudoalteromonas sp. MMG012. The sequence goes on along the minus strand of NZ_JAGJEF010000058.1, from coordinate 8,139 downwards.
GTTTATCTGAGTCGGAAATATCATTAGAAAGTATTCCACAACTGCTTCAACAAGGTGCTGACACGGTTAATTATCTACGCACCTTATTGTCTGAATATAACTTAAATGAGCTACAAGAAAAAGCAGCGCAAGTACTGCAAGACGGGCGTAGTCAAAGCCAAGATATTGGTGCACATTTGCGCAGTCTAATTGAGCAATGCCAGTAGCCTAATTTTTAGTTCGTTTAAAAGCCCATGTGGGCTTTTTTCATTTCTGTTCGTATAACTAATAAAGAAATAGCGGACATTTTATTATGAAACGAATTGGCCTCTACCTATTTAATCAAGACTGCCGTGTACAAGACAATAAAGCTTTGCTGGCACTGTCGACCACAGTTGATGCACTTGTTTGTTTATTTTGCTTACCTACCCAAAACCATTTTTCAAAACACTTTGCGCAAGTACCGCCCACCCAAGCACAACTGGGTTTTTTAAAAAGTACCTTACATGACCTAAAAGGTACACTCGCACAACATGGCCAAACATTACAAGTCGAATTTGGTGACAGGTATACCATTACTCATGATTACATCCAACGATACGGTATTACACACGTCGGCCAAGCTATTCACTCAGGGTACAACGAGACAAAAGTGTGGAAAAAATTACAGGCAACGTTTACCAAGGTGGAGTTTCTGTCAGACAATACCAGCCATCTTTTTGATGAAATACAGCTTCCGTTTAGCCTAGCAGAGCTACCAAAAACATTTTCAGGGTTTAGAAAGCAAATTGAAAAAGAGGCGTTTACAACAACATTGCAAGCCCAAAAACCCACTTTAGTGCGTCATTTACCACCAGCCCCAGTTGCGCTTTATTTTTCACTTCCCAAAATTATATCCAACGGGAATAACCCCTATTACTGCGGCGGTGAAAGTAATGCACAGCGCCACCTAGCGCGCTACTTTGACTCCTCATCTGCATCAAGCTATAAACTCACCCGTAATGCACTGCAAGGTGATGACTTTTCTACACGCTTCTCACCCTATTTATCGCACGGTGCTATCGGCCCGCATCAGATTCTGCATGCGCTCAAACAATACGAAGCACTCAATGGTCATAACGAGTCAACATATTGGATTTACTTTGAATTACTGTGGCGCGAATATTTTCGATGGTACAGCGCCCAACATCAAACGGCCCTATTTCGATTTTCAGGAGTGTCTCAGACTACACCTCTTACCAGCTTTTATGCTCAGCGGTTTGCCGCATGGTGTAATGCCAATACCCCCTCCCCTTTTATAAATGCCCTTATGAACGAGTTAAACGTAACCGGCTGGCTCTCAAACAGGGGAAGGCAAATCGTGGCAAGTTACCTCATTAATGAAATGCAGTTAGATTGGCGTTATGGCGCTGCTTACTTTGAGCAATGTCTAATAGATTACGATGTAGCAAGTAACTGGTGCAATTGGCAATATATTGCTGGGGTCGGTGCAGACGTAAAAGGAGGTCGCCATTTCAACATCGAAAAACAAGCAAAGCTTTATGACCCCAATGATGAATACACACAAACTTGGTCGCCTTCATCGGCAACGTCAAATCCAAACGGGCAGGGTTACTGCAACGATATAACTGGGTGGCCATGCCACTGTAAAGTGGAGTGCTAATAATGCAAAAAGCGCGAACATTACGCCTAATACTTGGTGATCAGCTTGATGCTGGACACCACTGGTTTAAAACTAACGATGTTAATGTGACTTACGTGATCGCCGAATTGCATCAAGAAACCCATTACACCACGCATCACATACAAAAAATATGTGGTTTTTTCGCTGCAATGAAGCGCTTTGCAATGGCGTTAAAGCAAGCCAATTTCAACGTGGTTTATTTAACACTTGATGACACAAGTAATGACAATAGCTTACCAGAATTAATTCAGCGCTTATGCAACGAATATCACTGTGATCGCTTTGAATACCAAAGACCTGATGAGTATCGCCTTGCGATACAGCTGGCTGACATGGTGCTAATGCACTCAACAGTACATTGTATTGAGAGTGAACATTTTTTTCTCCCGTTTGAAGAAATCTCGACATACTTCACCAAAAACAAACACATCACCATGGAGCACTTCTACCGCAAAATGCGAAAGCGCTTTAATATTTTAATGAACGGTGATTCCCCTGAAGGCGGAAAGTGGAACTTTGACAATGAAAATAGGAAAAAACTCAAAAAGGCCGATCTCACTGATATCCCTGCACCACTGTTGTTTGACTACGATATCAGGGAAATTGTGCAACGTATCAAAAAACATAAAATAGCCACTTTAGGTCAACTTCAACACCCGTTTATTTGGCCTACCAACAGAGCTGAAGCACACCAGTTACTGCATTACTTTTGTCGCTATTTACTCCCTAATTTCGGAAAGTTTCAAGACACAATGACAGCCAATAGTGCGCATAAATGGAGCTTGTATCATAGTCGGCTGTCATTCGCTTTAAATACCAAAATTCTGTCTCCCTCTGAGGTCATTCGTAGCGCCGTGGCAGCCTATAAGCATCACCCTAATACCATTAGCATTGCACAAATAGAGGGATTTGTGAGACAAATATTAGGATGGAGAGAATACATACGCGCGGTATATTGGGTTAACATGCCAGACTATAGTACCTATAACACTTTAAACGCGAGGCGCGATTTACCCCCCCAGTTTTGGACTGGTCAAACAAAGATGCGCTGCTTACAACATGCAATCACGCAAAGTTTAGAGTACGCCTATGCACACCATATTCAACGCTTGATGATCACTGGTAACTTTTGTTTACTCACCGGTATTCACCCTGATCAGGTCGATAACTGGTACTTAGGTATTTATATAGACGCCATTGAGTGGGTTGAAATGCCAAATACTCGTGGGATGACGCAATTTGCCGACAATGGCATTGTCGCCACAAAACCTTATGCTGCCAGTGGTAATTATGTCAATAAAATGAGCGATTACTGTGGCGACTGTCACTACAATGTGAAAGAAAAAACCACTGAGACCGCGTGTCCTTTAAATAGCTTGTATTGGCACTTTATGATCACACATCGAGCACGGTTTGCCACTAACCCACGTATTGGCATGGTCTATCGAAATTGGGACAAACAAGATGAAATTACAAAGCAGCATACACTAACGCGAGCGCAATATTACCTAGACAATATCAGCTCGCTATAATTGCAACTTAGAATAATCGCCAACGGCGTTTTTTAGTTCGGATCTTATGGACCCAATTCACTTCAATCGTAGTCACTGCAAGTACATCTCGCTGTGACTTTGAGATCAACTCATAGCTCATACTTTCGGCAGAACCAAAACCTAATACAAACTCGAACGACTGGGACTGTGCCCAACATTGTAAAATCTTCTTCGAAGTACTTTCTCGTATGCAATAATCACCGACAACTGGCGTATTAATAGAAAATTTCACATCCGCGTAGCAAGTTCGGCCTTCATTTAATGCAACACACTTACTGGGTGCTGCATGTAAGATCTCTGTTGCTCCTTCGCCATTTGCCAATACAGGTTTATGAACACTCATTCCTGCAATTAACGTTAAGGCATTTACCGAGACCAATTTAAAATACATATTTCACTCCGGCAAATACTGCACGTGCGTGCCGAGAGTTAATCAAAGGGCTTTTACGCGTATTGCTTGCCCCAACTAAGACTGATGCCCCAGCACTAAATACCCAATCTTCCGCTATGGGGTAATTTGCTTGTACCTGAGTGAACACTGATACGGCATGTCCCATTTCATACATTGGCCGGGAAGATCTGGCTTCATCAGCATCAACACCATAAAAATAATCAATGAAATTTGCAGAATAGTAATTTGCACCAAAATTAAGCCAAACGTCCCAGTTTCTCAACTCAAAATTGCGTGTTGCTTCAAAGTGTAACACCCAGCCATTACTATCACCGAGCGTGTCGTACACAAGCTCAGCAACCGCTTGATACTCTCCTATAGTGCGATAGTATGAAAAGCCAATGGATTGATCTCGCTTACGCTCTTTGAGCCCTTCAAGCTCGGGAATATATGTTTCGCTATCAAAATACCCTTCGTTTGAAAAAGGTATTTGATAGTTTCCATAAATAACGTCTACCCCCCAGTCATCCTCAATGATTAATTGATATCCTATATCTGAGCCACCAAAAAAATCACCAGAGTGCGAATTTAAGTAAAAGCGTTTATATTGGATTTTCGCATCAACTAACATTGTCAAACTATCAAAATTCGACTCTGCGCCTTTTAATTCAGGAAGGGCTAAATCAACCCAAAAGCCACCGAGGCTTAATTGCCATAAAAACTCATCGTCATCGTACTCATCAAGTTCTGCTTGAGAGTAAAAAGATGCACAAAGTAATATGATAAATATTATTATTTTTTTCATAGTCCTTGGTTACACTGGATTGTGCCTAAAATTCATCCCTGATCATACCTGAGCAAAACAACATCAACAATAACAACTTTTCACATTAGACTACATTTTAAAATTAACCTTTTATTAATTAAATTGTCACAATAGCATCGTTAAATACGTCGTTCGCAATAGAGTAATTACTTCAACGAGGAACGTATGAAAAAAGCGCTACTACTTTGTGCTCTCACAATGATGACTATGAATGTACAAGCATTCAGCCAAGAAACACATAAACGCATTGTTATTGATGCTATCAATTATATGGCACAAAACCCAACGACGACACAATATAGTCGACTTCAACAATACGCTGAAAAAAATAACTTAACTGTAAATGCTTTAGCTGATTTACTTGGGCAAGCTGCCTATGATGTTGACGATTTTGAAGACACTTTTTTTTGCGGCGCGATTACTGGTGACTGCGTACAAGCACCTGTATGGGGCGCGGCAAAAAGTATTGTGAAATACACCAGCTATTGGCACTTTCAAAATCACACTCAAGGTGCAGATGCCCATGGCAACGACTTTGGAGGCTATAACTATGAAAAACTCACGGTGTGGGGCAACATTGACAGCCTCGCTGCGACTTGGTTAAAAGGTGATTACCTTGATGATGGCGCAGGTGGCGAAACGGGTTGGTTTAGAGCGGATGATACGCAATACAATACGTATGGGGTGACAGAAGCCAATTACCGTATAGATAGCCACTCTAGCTATGCTATGTACGACGATTTTGAAGAAATGCCTTTTCAGCCAATTGATAACCTTGGTCAATACTGGTACCAAAGTTACCTGCAAAGTGGCCAACCACAACTGCTTGGTTTCGTTTTTCACACCACTGACTTACTACAGCCTCATCACACTTGGACAACGTCAGCATTAAACCATTCAAGTTGGGAGTCATGGGTTAAAGACTACTATGATCAAGAAGATTTAAACAACATGCAGCTTGTTCACAATGCAATGGCAGACTTCACTGCGGTTCCAATAACAAGCCAAGATATTCGCCCATTACTAACACAAGGGGGCGCTTATTCATATGCACAAGGCGGTATTGTTTTAAACTCCCAAGATCATTACGACCGCTTAACAACGGCAAAGCAAGTTATTCCGCACGCTATTGCCATGGTGGTACACTTACTTAATCACGCCATGGTTGCCCGCTAATGCCGTGGTTCATTATTATGTTGGTAAGCTTACCAACGTTCGCAAAAAAACAGACTTTCAGTCAAGCTGAAATCACCTTAATGCATGCTATATATCAGCAGCACCAACCCAACTTTGATAGCGAAGATACACGTAATCGGCTGAGTGAAAACCTATTTCTATTGTCACAAGCAAAACAACACCAACCCCATTTATTACAACGCCAAGCTGATGTTGGATTTAGCACCGAGTTTCATGTGCGTCGCTATGTGATGACTTTGTTGCAAAATGCGGTGCCAAGCGCTGTACTTCCAACACCACCAGCGCCCGATTGGTCAAGGTATAGCACTTGGAAATTAAGCCAAGATTTACCGAACTACCCAAACAATAACCACTATACTCACGTTCAATTACAGCAACTTACAACCGTCGATTTATCTTTTTTAGTTGGCGCGCAACTTACGCTTGCAGACTTAATGCTAGAACAGTCAATGCAAAACCGCTACAAGCTACATCAAGGTGATTATGCGTTATTTCAAAAACTCATTACTCAGCACCGCGACTATCATCACAAGGTGAAATATCTTGCAAAGCGCCTTAAACAAGCCAACATTTCATTGGCCAACCTCAATAAGATTGCCACGGCTGAACTCATTCGCTCTCCAATGCTGAGTTACTTTGGCGTACAATCTCAAATGCACGGCGAACGCAGCGAGTATGTAGACAGGCTTAAATCTCAAATTACCAATAAACATATTGCGAATTTCTATTTAAAACATAAAGCCGACTTTAAACATAAGAGCGATGTGATTGCCAGCGCCGTTTTGTTTGAATCACAAAATAAAGCAAAAAACTTCAATACTGACGTGAAAAAACTCGGCTTCAAAAACGCCCTATTGCAGCATAATAAGCAAAACCTGTTTGCGGATACGCAAGGAAAATTAGCAAGACACAACGCTACGCAATGGGTACATCAAGTGGTATTTAATTTAAAAAAAGCACAGTTAACCAATCCAATACGAAGCCCTAAAGGCAAATGGTTAATTGCACAAACGCACCAAATCAACTTCGATTACTATCATAAAGATTCTGAGACAGTACGCTACCAAGCAACCCTTGCACTCATTGAAAACATGGCCCAACAACGCTATCAACAAAAAAAGCAAGCTTGGCTAAAAGCAACGAAGTCATCAATATGAAACATGTCCAATTAGTGTTAATCACTGTGTTAGTACTTATTTTTGGCTATTTCATGGTGCTTATTGTACCGAACTCTCCAGTGGAGAGTTCACCACCTGTAACCCCAAATGAGCAGCCCCTGATTCATCGCTCTGCGGTTAAACAGCAAGTACCCAGTATGAAAGCTGCTACGGAGTCTATACCCACAAAACAATTATCGCTTGAAATCCAAAATACGCTGGTACCAAGCAATACCGAGCAACGTGTTAAGCCATACGTTCCTCCCATTCAAGCGCTTCCCTCTGGCGCGGGCTATACTGGTGATTTAAACGATCATCATGCTTATCAGCAATTTCACAATGATCAAGAAAAAGCACTTAAATTGGCATACATTATAGCGACAAAAAGTAAAGTAAAACGCTTAGAAGCGCTGATTGAACGAGGCAAACATGAAGGGGTTACAGAGCAGCAGCTTGCGTTCGCTCGCGAAAAAATTGCAGGCCTGAATGCCATGGCAAATAAATTAAAAGTAGAGTTAAACCTACCTTCCCAATGACAACATTAATGTTAAGCATGCATATCTAAAAAGTGATGATTTTGTCTATAACTCGTACTAGGCTATCGACAACATCGCGCTATACTAGAGTTATCACTTTTCATCGAGATACCAATGAGAACTTTATTACTGACACTCTGCATGATCATATTAAGCAATGCATACGCAGCCGAAGAGAAAAAACAACTGCCTCCACTGAATCCTGCCTATAAGGCAGAACATGCGATGGTGCTAATGAATCGCGGCTCACGCATTTATGCAGCTAACTTTCCAACCTATACGACCCCGCATGATGTACAAATTGTGTACCGTATTGACAACCCAGATGTGGCTTTTTTAAATTTAGTTCGAGATGCTGATTTAATTACTATCAAACCTAAGCCATTTAATATAGAGCGGCTGATGCGCGGGGAAGAAATCACAATTACAGCCGATGTGTACGAAGGCCACTATAAAAAAGGCGGTAGCCTAGTATACTCAGACAGAGCCATTGTATTTAGCAAACCCCTTTATTCTCGTAAGCTAACTGATTTAGCTGAGCCATCAAAATGGCAAGAGTACGATATGATCACCGTCAAAGGCACTGAGCGTATTTACGTACATAAAATTCAAAACAAACCCAGTTTTAATCACTTGATCTATGTTGATTTAACAGGTGCATGCTTGCAAAAATTCAGGACGTCAAAAATAGTGCCTGCTGCAAACGAATTAATCTACAAATTCGTCAACTGTGGCACACTCAAACAACTTTACTATGACACTGATGGACTAGAGTAAGTTACCTAAATGTGAGTAGGTTTGGAGTACCTCCAAACC
>NZ_JAGJEF010000057.1:0-35392 GCF_018100875.1 Pseudoalteromonas sp. MMG012 | reverse complement strand
GATACAAATGACTATCTGGCATCTCGCTGTTAAAAACAGTTTGCAATCGCAGTGTACAATGACCTACTTGCAAGTAATTTATATCACCTTTACCGCCTTTCCCTGCGACCGACACACCTAACAAAACCAAGCTCTTATCCATTAACTCTTTAATCGTTTTCCCATCTCACACTCTATTTGATGAATACACCAAATTTGGCAGTAATCTCATTTTATGACTAAACTAATTTACTAATCAAATATTTATAATTAGCACAACCTAGAAAAACCAAGCCACTGATTTAAAATGCTTTTATTGAGATGGTAACGTATTTATTCATAAACAAGTAGGAATAGAAAAATGAACCGTAGTCAGTAAAAGTACTAAAACAACATACAGTCATAATAATAGAGGCTTTTTGCGTGTATATTTTATACCTTTAATATTTCTGCCTCCAAGCTTGTCTAGAGGACATAAAAATAATAGACACTCATTACTGTAACATAAAACTTTATACACATAGATGCATATGAAAAATGTCATTTATCTGAAAAATACTTAGTCTGCTTTATTACCCCTAAGCAACTTGGTGACTTTTAACTCACATTCAGTAACGGCTAATCATAGTTAAAATAAGAGGTTTACATGGTTGAATTAATTTATATAAGCCGAGCACAGAAACGTTTTAACGAGCAGCAGCTTGCAGAATTATTGGCCGTTTCTCGACGAAATAATACGCACAATAAGATAACTGGCTTGTTACTTTATGATGGCTTTGGCAGCTTTATCCAAGTGCTTGAAGGTACCGAAAGTGATGTGAAGAAGCTATTCGATCATATCAAAAATGACAACCGGCATACTAATATTAATCGTATTGGCTATCAGCCCATTGCCCAAAGAAGCTTTGGGCAATGGGAAATGGGGTTTAAATTATTGCCCAACGAAAATGCCATAAAATTAGAAGGATTTAGCCAATTCATGCAAGCAAAACATACATACGAACATTTATCAAACGAGCAAAACTTCGCAATAAGGATGCTGCGATACTTTAGAGACAACCAAGAGTAGGATGAAATAACCATGCTAAATAAAATTGATATAGGAAAAAAAATCTATTTCCTCGGTTTTACCCAATTTTTGCTATTGGTCATATTGGGCACCTATTCCATTGCACAGATGGATAAAATTGGTCAATCATTGATGGATATTGCGGAAGAAGACATTCCCTTAACGAAACTCATCACCAGTGTGACTGAACATCAGCTAGAGCAAGCTATTCTCTTTGAGCGGGCCATGATAAAAGCCATTCGGCATGAGCAAGGCATGGAAAGTCGCGCTGAGCTTGAAAAAGCAATAAATGATGTTAAAACGTTAATAAATAAAACAGCAAAAGAAATCATTCAAGTAGAAGAGTTCATTAAATTAGCCATTCCACTACTTCATTCCGATGAAGCCAAAAAAGAGTTTCAAAAACTGTACGAGGAATTAAAAAAGGTAGACATTATTTACGAATTGCTCATTGATAAGGTCGATGCCGTAATGGTATTAGGTAGCACTGGTCAAATAGCGGCTATGTTAAAGCAATCTCATGATGTAGAAGAAATGGAAGAGCAGCTTGATAACAAATTAATTGAGCTGTTAGGTAAGGTGCAAAACTTTACTTTAAAGAGTGCATTAAAAGCCGAGCATGATGAACAAGAGGCCATTAAATGGATGGTTGCTATTTTTGTTTTTGCTAGCGTTATTGGAGCATTTTTACCATTTATTGTTGCCAATGCGATCCGTAAACCTATCCAAACGATGACAAGCAGGCTAACTCAAATTGCAAGTGGTGACGGTGATCTGACCATAAAACTGGATGCTTCATCAAAAGATGAAACTGGTGCCGTAGCAGGCGCATTTAATCACTTTTTATCAGTACTTAGCAGTATGATCAGCCAAGTCAATTTAGGCGCTGAAAGTCTAGGACGTTCAAGTGAGAGCGCGCTTGTTGCAATGCAACGTACGCTTAAGAACGTTGAAAAACAAAGAGAAGATATTGAAAATGTCGCGGCATCTATTAACCAAATGAACATCACCACTAAAGAGGTTGCGCAAAACGCGGGGAATGCATCAACCGCCACAGAAGCGGTAAAAAAACGAGTGCTCGATGGTCATAAAGAAGCCATAGCCACTCAAAATGTGATCACTAATATGGCTGATGAAATCACCGAAGCCTCATCTGTTATTGAAAACTTAGTTGCAGAAACCAACAATATTGGCGTGGTACTCGACTCAATTCAAGGCATAGCAGAGCAAACAAACTTACTGGCATTGAATGCCGCAATTGAAGCTGCTCGAGCAGGTGAAACCGGGCGAGGGTTTGCAGTTGTAGCCGACGAAGTAAGATCTCTAGCAAAAAGAACGCAAGAGTCCACAGTTGGTATACAACAATTAGTAGAGCGCTTAAAAGCGGAAGCCCAAAACGCCATTAACAGTATGAATAAAGGAACTGACAGCGCACAAGAGTGCCTCACCAGAAGTACCGAGTCTGCCCAACGGTTCTCTTTGGCTGCTGAATCCGTAAATGAAATTGCAGATTTAAACCAACAGATTGCATCCGTTGCTGAACAACAGCATGAAGTTGCTCAAGAAATTCATGAGAGTTTAGAGAGTATCAGAGAAGTAGCTGAAGTAACGAATAATGAAACTAAAAATACAGCTGATGCAAGTGAAAGTATCGCTAAAAGTGTCATTGATTTACATAAAAACCTGAATATGTTTCAAACTTAAGCTAAACAGTACATAGTAAATTACGTGAGAAAAAACGGCTTGGTTTACATAGAACTGTGTCAATAATAACACGCCTATGTCATTAAGCATTAGTGCCTATTGTTAGTCAAAAATACATACCGCACTCACAACACACAGCCAATGATAAAACGCCACCTTTTTTACAAAGCTGGCGTTATTTCATTTAGGGTGAATCAATACCATACAGCTCTATTTACCACTGCCCTGAGCCACCATCACTGTCGCTCACCAGCTCAACTTTCCCACCTGTTTTAGTGGCTAGTTGCTTCAAAAATTCAAATGTCGGAATATTTTGCGCATTTAATTTTTGTGAACTCGCATTCGCTGACGCATCATTAGCAACTGCTGAATTTACATTAACAATGTTTTGCACCGTGCCAGTGTAAATCGTTGCATTAAACTGTACTTGTGGTAACTCTAGAAAGTACTTTGAAGTAACTTGTGCTTGCCAATTTGACCCGCCACAGTTTGCCACAGGGCTCGCATTCTCATCCCCGTCGGTAGACCCATACACGCGTAAAATAGCGCCTTGACTCGCTTCAACCGAAAAATTATTGCGAAGCTCATCTGCGCCATCACACATCGCTTCTGCAAGTGCGGTCAACCCTGTACAGCCTTCACTATCCAGCTGTTGGAGCGCCATAAAAGCAGACGTAAAATCAACAAAGCCACTGGAAATGGACTGGATTTGCCCGCCGTTACTAAACGTTTTTACATTCAGTTTTTGACCATTAATTGAACTATCCAAAAAGAACTGTGTCACTTTATTAATTGCTTGCTGTTTTGAGAAAGCACACCGTGATTGGCCGTCAGGTCTTTGTGTCATCATAGACCCACTTCTATCTAAAAATAAGACACCGTACGATTCGGGTGCACTGATAGCAGAAAACGCAGGAACGGCCAATGCGCCTAGCAATAAACTTGTAATAAATTTCATTATAAAAACTCCATATCCATATATGTAATGGTTTACATAAGTAAACCAAGGCTAAGCAACCACAGTTAAGTGATAAAAAGTATCCCTATACTGAACGTTGCCCTTTCAGCGTAGTGATCAATACAGAAAAAACAAACACATTTAAGATACATTTTAAAAACAAATGATTTACATTGGAGTTTCATAAAATATAGCGTTACACTCATGTATACTTTCCGTCAAAGACACTTTTACCGCTCCCATTCATGGTACATTGAAGCAATTCCTTAGCTAGCGTGCATCATTAACAAAACACGGTAACGCTGCAGCCCAAAGATTTAAGTAATCGTCAAGTTATGTTAGGTATTATGATGAAGCCAATCATGGGGGTAAACTTATTTTTAGTAGCAAAAGTAGATGTGAGTTTATAACTCATGTTGCTCGACATTTATTGGTTTTTTAATATCACGCTGATAAAAAGTGATATGCTTAAGTTAAACTACATCTTATGGGGAAATGTTGTTCTTCTTGCAACTTAATCCTCCCTAATTATGGTGAAACACAGACCACAAGCTCACGTATCAAAGAGGCGCTTCCCAGCCTCTTTGACTTTAATTCGGCTATTAACTCAATATCATATTTGCCGCCATAACAACCAATAGCCCTGCGAAGATCTTCTTTATTGTCGGCACAGGTAAATGATTCGTTGCTTTTGCGCCAAGAGGCGCGGTAAACCAAGACGTACACACGATCCCCAATAAAGCCGGTAAATAAACAAATCCTGCAAAGCCATCTTTCAATGAGAAGTGTGTGCTACCAGAACTGATATAACCTATCGAACCAAACAATGCGATAACAATCCCGCACGCAGACGCACAGCCAATGGCCTTTTTCATATCCAGAGAAAAGAAGGTCAATAAAGGGACTAACAATGCGCCACCACCAATGCCGATCATGGCAGATAGCCCACCGGTAATCGTGGTAAAAATGGTTAACACCCCTTTATGTGGTATTTTCCGCGTTTTAGCTGTGTCTTTTTTAGTGCTGCTTACAAACATTTTTACCGCAATGAGTACCACACTGACAGCAAAAATGATGCGAACAGCTTGCTCTGGTAGCAGCGCAGCCATAAAACCGCTGATCAGCGCGCCTAGCGCAACACCTGTCATGATCCAGGGTGCTAAATCCCAAGGGACATTCCCATTTTTATGATGTGCTATTGCAGAAGAAGTCGAGGTAAATAATATCGATGCCAATGACGTCGCAATTGCAACGATAACCACTTGCTCAGGTGGTAAAACCGCTAAGTAGAGCAAAATACTGCTCAGTATTGGTACAATAACCAGCCCCCCACCAATACCTAGCAACCCAGCAAGAAAGCCAACCCCGCTCCCGAGTATGGCACAATACACAATCAACAATATTAATTCACTCATTCCATTCATCTCTAATTATAGTTCAAGGGCAATCACGCAACATGACTGTGCTCTTTAGCGGCAAACTCAGTATGAGGCTGGTATCACAATTCACGAAACATGCGGCCAATCATAAACCTTTTCGTAAACTATCAGATTATCATCATGAAAATGATTCAAGACTAAACACCTCAACCAACACCATGTAAGCCAACTATGGCGCTTAAGTTTTATCCTCAGCTCACCACATCCATTTTGAGTATATCAATATATCTAAGGCCCGATTTAACATTTGATTATGATAACTCTTGAATTTTATTAATGTTTCATATGAAAAAAACACAGGGTGGATATCTAGCCATCTAAGCACCCAGACTTTTAGGTGGTGTTTTAATGTTTTAACACTCAGTTTCATGCGTATTCTGGATGACCTTTTTCGATTTAGTTGCACCTTGAATATGACTCATGTTGTATCTGAAATTAAACCATTTTTCTTCATGCATCTAAGCACGTATAAATAGTGCCATGCTCTTAACGCAAAGCAAGACAACCGTTGATGCTCAATAAGGCACATACGCTAAATAGAACACACGGTTTAAATTACTCGCTGATTAAATCAGATAGGTAGATTGGAAAGCACGACAAGAGCAATCAACTAATTCAGGTTTTATCTCAAAAATTGGATACCAGATTATCATGAACAAAGAATTTACATTTACGATTAAGAGCATAAGTCTCGACGAAAATTATCATCCTTCAGACAATACGCGTATTACCACCAACTTTGCTAACTTAGCGAGAGGCAGCCACCGTCAAGCAAATTTACGAAATGCATTAAAAATGATTGATAATAGTTTCAATGCCTTAGCTAACTGGGATAATATCAAAGGAGACCGTTACTCTGTTGAACTAGAAATCGTTTCAGTAAACATGGATATTGAAGGCGGAGGTGAAACTTTTCCGTCAATTGAAATACTGAAAACGCACATCATTGATCACAAAACCAATAAGCGTATTGAAGGCATTGTCGGCAATAACTTTTCTTCATATGTGCGCGATTACGATTTTAGTGTATTGTTACAACAACATAATAAAGATCAGCCTCAATTTAGCGTTCCTGACAATTTCGGCGAGCTACACGGCAAACTTTTTCAGTACTTTGTGAATTCACAAGTGTATAAACAAAATTTCAAGAAACTGCCCGTGATATGCCTCAGTGTGTCTGATAACAAAATCTATCAGCGTACTGAAAATCAACACCCGATTTTAGGCGTTGAATACCTGCCAAATGAATCATCTCTGACTGAGCAATACTTCAAAAAAATGGGCTTGCAGGTGCGTTACTTCATGCCGCCAAACAGTGTCGCCCCTTTGGCTTTCTTTTTCTTTGGTGACTTGCTGAATGATTACACCACGCTTGAACTGATTAGCACCATCAGCACCATGGAAACGTTCCAGAAAATCTATCGACCTGAAATCTATAACGCCAATGCGGTCGCTGGTACGTCTTACAAACCCAACTTAAAGAATTTGGACCATTCACTCACTCAAATAATTTATGACCGAGAAGAGCGCAGCAGATTGGCAAGTGAGCAAGGTAAATTTACTGAAGAACATTTCATCAAACCACACCAAAATGTGCTTGAGCAATGGTCTGCCAACTATGTGTAATTAATATACATAGTTGATATATGAAATAAGTACATGCAGCAGTTACGTGGCAATACTCTTGAAAATAGCCACGTTCTATCATCAATAAAATATACGGCATCATTTAACATGAAAACATTATTACCGACTTCAACTGCGGGCAGTTTACCTAAACCTTTGTGGCTTGCAGAACCTGAAACATTATGGTCTCCTTGGAAATTGCAAGACAACGAGCTCATTGTTGGCAAACAAGATGCTTTGCGATTGTCATTACAAGATCAACAACACGCTGGGATAGATATTGTCAGTGATGGCGAGCAAACCCGTCAACACTTTGTGACAACCTTTATTGAGCACCTCAACGGCGTAGATTTTGAAAAACGTGAAACCGTTAAAATACGCGATCGCTACGATGCGAGTGTGCCAACCGTTGTTGGTCCTGTTAGCCGCCAAAAATCCGTTTTTGTTGAAGATGCCAAATTTTTACGTCAGCAAACCAAGCAACCCATCAAGTGGGCATTGCCTGGCCCGATGACCATGATAGACACCCTATATGATGCCCATTATAAAAGTCGCGAAAAGCTGGCATGGGAATTTGCAAAAATACTCAACCAAGAAGCCAAAGAGTTGGAAGCAGCAGGTGTCGATATTATTCAATTTGATGAACCCGCATTTAACGTATTCTTTGATGAAGTCAATGAGTGGGGCATTGCCACACTAGAGCGCGCCATCGAAGGGCTAAAATGCGAAACAGCGGTGCATATTTGTTACGGCTATGGCATTAAAGCCAATACAGACTGGAAAAAAACACTTGGGTCTGAATGGCGTCAATATGAAGAAGCGTTTCCAAAACTACAAAAATCAAATATCGATATTATTTCATTGGAGTGTCACAATTCTCATGTGCCTATGGACTTGCTTGAACTCATTCGTGGCAAGAAAGTGATGGTCGGTGCGATTGATGTGGCCAGTAATACCATTGAAACACCAGAGGAAGTCGCAGATACACTCAGAAAAGCCCTGCAGTTTGTCGATGCCGATAAACTCTACCCATGTACAAACTGTGGTATGGCCCCTCTGTCGCATACCGTCGCGAGAGGAAAGCTGAACGCGTTAAGTGCTGGTGCCGAGATCATCAGAAAAGAGTTATCGGCTTAACGATACAACTTAACCCTGTTTTATCTATTTTTCTCCAATAGATGCAACGTGCAAGCAAGGTATGCTTCGAGCCTGATAGCCATGCTATCCAAATCATTAGTCTATATTATTAGTCAGGAAGCACGTTCAAAACACGCTTTCTGACTCCTCAATAGCGAAACCTCTGTTTAAGATTAAGCAGTGAAAGTAGGGGCGATTCTAGCAAGCGCTTTTAGAACAGTGATTTTTCTTGAAGGTTTAAAGTTAGCAAGTACCGTTCAAAAAACACCTCCCCTGCCGATTTACTGTCCTTAACGATTACACACCTTAAAATAATCACAACCAAGAAAAGCACATGCTTAGCGTGAACTACTGACACATCATATACATTACAAATAAAAAACCAGATATTGACAAATAAAGGGACAAACGATAGGTTTTTTAAAACATCATTTAAGGAAAATCGTGCTTAAAGTCACTTTACTCAGTGCGTTAACGTCTTTTGTACAGTTCATTATTTTTACTTTTTTTGACTACTTGGATACAGATAATGTCGATCTTCTCTATTCACTTGATACCAATATCTTAAAAATAACGGTGTGGTTTTTCGTTTTAATCTATGCCCTGCGCTGGATCACTCTAAACAAGCAAGCACCGTTTGTTCATAGGCAAAGTGCTCATCGCTTTAAAGTCATGCACACTTTGCAAGTGGCTGTTATCACATTTTTATTGGTTGGCGTTACCAAATATGAGCATGAGTTTGGTCAAACGCTGGCCTTTTCTTCATGGTCAGGCTTGTTCTTGTGGCTGAGCGTAGAACCCCTGCCATTCGTCATCTGTTACTCTATTGCCGCTTGGTATGGTGCAAATACGCTTATACAAAAAGATAAAACTAAACCATGAATCATATAGCTTAAGTCCTTATCAAAGCTGCTTACCTTATACACCCAGACATACCTTTTTAAATAACGATAACAAGGCATGTTTAAAGCATGTCTGGATTATTGTCATTGAGTAAATTGCGATAGGCCGATGGGCTACATCCGGCCACCTTTTTAAATGCGGTATTAAATGTCGATTTAGAGTTAAAGCCCACATCTAAGGCAATATTAGTCACGAGTTTCCCCTTATCTTTCAATTCAGCTTTTGCTTCTTCAACGCGAAAACCATTCACGAATTGAAAAAAGTTAGTCTGTAAAAGCTGAGACAGGGTTTCTGATATATGGTTTTCGGTTTCAGCAATCGATTCTGAGAGCTTCTTTAAAGATAAATCATTGTGTAAAAACAACTTATCTTCTTTCATCGACTGCTCAAGTTTTGACGCAACCCGTTGCATTTTTTCATCGCTGAGTAACGCAGCTCTACCTTGACTCGCACGCGGTAAACCTTGCTCGGCGCTATGCAGTCCCCTTTGGCCCAAGGCCTTTTGCACAAAAATAGCCAGTGCAATCACTTCAAAAATAGGCAATACAATACCTGAGCCAAACCAACGCCACCCCAGCGCGCCTAAAGCAAACTCAACAGCATACATAAACCAAACAGCGCCCCAAATAAGCAATACCGTGCTAAACCACCCCACTGCTCGTTGCTCAATGTCTGAAAAGCGTTCCATCAACTGCTGGCAATGCCTATTGTGGAGATTAAACGCCATTGCTAAAAATAAAGCCGTAAATGCGATAAAAACAAATGTCGTAGACAAACAGGTAAACACCGCTATTTTCCAAAGCTCAGGATCCCGCGTCGACGGCGTTGCCAACGCCAATTTTTCAGCAGGGCTTATCATAAAAATAAAGGGCAGCATGAGCAATACAACTAAAACGGGTCCAGCTGATGCCAAAAAATAAAGCCGCTTACTCACGGGTTTAGCGGGTGACATCATCGCATGGGCATAAAAATATAACGCTGGACCGAGCAACGCCCGAAACGGAAATTGAGCACCCGCCAATGCCGGTGCGTAAACATAAGCCCCAGAATAGATAAATAGCTCCCCCGCTAAATGTATCAATAGCAATAACAACAACCCTTTCAAAAAAAAGGTGTGTCTTTGCTTTGGTTTGTTAAAAACTTCTACCAAAGCAAATATTGCCATGCCCATCATGGCGGAGTATAAAATTGTGGGTAAAAGGTTGACCATTTTGTTACCAAGTATGCGCTTTTGATTTTACAAACGTAATTGTAAAGTCAAATAGCATACTGGTCCACCGGCAGTGTGTACCCAATAGCTTTCACTTCATAAAAAAAGTCTTACGCTAAAAAACATGACACTTTTTGAGCTTTTTCTTTGTTCATTTTCATTTCTTCCAACGCTATCTCAAAATAAAAATTAATACTTAATATCAAGCTTTTACGCAGCCATCTTTTCTTAAAGAAAACCCTAACGCTAAAAAAGTCACTGAAATGACCGCATTAGTGTAATAATCCAGCGACAAACCTGCTTCCATGCCTTTTATACTGCCCACCACCAGCATTAAAGCCCACATAGTCACGGGCACTGATAACAAGTACCCTATTTTCCGCTGTGCTTCACATCGTAAAAATGCAATGGCATAACAGAGAAATGCCAGTACCACTGCAACCATAAAGAGGCCAAATACGCCTGCCGCCAAACCTATAACTGCGGGTATGGCTGGCCATAAAATAGAGTGCTGATGGTCTAAATAAAAACGTGCCCACAGCATTACGGTGTTTATCAACAGAAAAACACCTGCAATCATGAAAAAGCGTGCATCCCAGCAAGGTACATTATGTGTGTTCATGGTCAAACGGTTCATATTTCTGCTCCTTCAATACGGCCATCTACGACGTTGATTTTTGTTGCCAAGTGACTGCCAAATAAATAATGAGTAACTCGGTACAAATTTCGAAAAAGCTAAAGAACATATAATGAAGTGTACCGCCCATTGTCACGGTAGAGGTTTGAACTGAGGTGGTAATAATCCCAGCCACGATATTACAATATTTGCTTAGCCTGAAAGTTAACACGTTCGACAAAACAATCATGATCATGGGTATTTGCAACACAATAGCAAAAGCGAGTAAAAATTCTTCGGTGATGTTCATACCACCGACTTCCCCCGACAAAAATGCTTCTAGATATTAGGCAAGATGTAATGTAATCACCACAAAAAACTTAAATTTCAATATTTTATACAAAAACAGTACGTAACGCGATAAATAGAAAATCTAGGTCAATCGGAAATGTATGATATCGAGGTATTCAGCCAAGTTACTTCGTAACCTGGCTCAGCTGTAGAACGAATCGCTAAAAACGAGCCACTTAATACTAACTAACCTCAGCTCTGGATAAGCGAATTTGCCCAATAAAGCGACTTTTCTCACTCTCAGCGTTGCTTTCATTTGTAATATCCTACTATTACTGCATAATAGCGCCTTGATATTGAACAAAATATCATCGTTGGATTGTACGTAAGTTTGTTTTCAAAACATTTTCTGTTCCAAAACCCTTATCCAAACCTGAGGTTAACTCTGTTTCATCGTGATCAAGTTTTTAGCGCCCTTCTTCCACTCCACAAGTTCATTAAACGGCATGGGTTTGGCGTAAACATAGCCCTGTATTTTATACACGCCGTGCTTGGCCAAATATTCCACTTGCTCATTGGTTTCAACCCCTTCGGCAATGGTTTTTTTAGATGATGCCTCCGCAAAGGCAATAATTGACGAGAGTACCGAGCTTTTCATATCATCAGTGCCAATCACATCAACAAACATTTTGTCGATTTTAATAGTGGAAATACCCAATTCTTGTACGTACGAAAATCCACCATAGCCCGTCCCCGCGTCATCAAGTTTAAGCTCAATACCCATCTCGTAGAATTTAGATAAAGTCACTTTAGCTTGCTGTAAGTCTTCAATTTTTCTGCGCTCCGTGATCTCCAACGATAAATTGTTAAAACTCCAGCTATCATCTGTTTTTAAAGATAAAATATAATCATATAAATCATTACTATAAAGATGTTCAGGCACTATATTCACACTCATAAACTTATCAGTGTCAGCCCAATTCAACTTTTTAATATCACGCACAACTCGGTAAAGTAACTGCTCGGTAATTGGAATGATAAGGCCGGAATCTTCTGCAAATGGAATAAACTGATAAGGCGGAATAACCGTGCCATCTTCTTTTACCCAGCGTACTAAAACCTCGCAGCCCACTATTTTTCCCGACTTGGAGTGTAAAATAGGCTGGTAATATGGCTTGAACTCATGCGCTTGCAGTCCCTGCTTTATCAAAGCTTCCATAGTTTGATTCTGACTTAACAACCATTGCATAGCAAAAATCAGTAATAACCCTAAAGTTCCACCAATGCCTAAACTAATCGCACCACTCCAATGCTCTACAGGCGATAAATAGTTTTTCGACACCGACAGTGACAAAGAAAATGGATATTTATCTGAATAAATAAAAGAAGACAAAGCCAAGTCGTTTGTTTGACTATCAATATCACTCACCAAAATATCGAGGTTATTCAATTGAACTTTTAATACAGCACACTCATCACAAAATGCCCGAGGGATATGAATAGGCTCTATATCGGCAATGAGTTTGTAATTAGGCGCTGTATTAATCACAGCAAGGTCATGGGTATGGGTAATATTATTTAACTCAGAGCCAATAAACACGTTATCTTTCAGAGTATGCCAAGAGTCTTCTTCGCTTTGTTCAACCGCCCTGCCATGACTTGAACATTGTTTGCCACTTTGTGTATGAATCTCAAATAAGCGCACATGCGGACTTGTAAATGCCGCCCGCTGCATTTTCGTAATATCAGATGCTGAACAATTAAAAGTGAGATCTCGCATAAACTGCTCATTCATGTCAATTGCTTCTCCCACATGCGTTTCGAGCTTTTCTAGCAAGAACTCCAACTCAGAATCAATCGCATGCTTAACGTAAAAACTCGCAATGTGGTGATGAAAAGTTAAGGTAATAGTAATACACGTTAACAATAATAAAGCTGACGCCCATGGACGTTGAAATTTCATAAAACTACCTGCTGTTACATTATGATGTGCTTTTAGGAGGTTACATCATATGGTTGTCTAGAATATGAAGGAGGTCAACATTTAAAGGCGGCAGTTGCAATAAAAACAAGGCTGACACCTTTCATTTTTTCTATAGCGGCGCTTAAAAAAGTGAAAACCGTTGCTGCTAACGATCGTCCTTAAAACGCTAAAGTTCAATGATGCAAGAAACCGCATCAATCATATAAATCTCACCACTTCTATAGGTTTAACTACAATAAATAGTACCCTTGATCCAATTAAGGTCATTTAACCGTGACAATGAGAAACAAATTATTTGTGCTTTCTATTACACTCTTCAGCTTTAACGTTACGACCAGCGCTGAATCAATCAGAGTCGTGACAGAGCACTTCCCGCCTTTACAAATCAGTAAGGAAAACAAACCTGTTAAAGGTGTGGCAGTACGACTAGTGAAAAAAATAATGGCTGAAGTCAACTTTAATGCGCCCATTGAAGTATACCCTTGGGCAAGGGCTTACAAGGTCGCATTAGAGCAACCGAACGTGCTTATATTCTCCATTGCAAGAACAAAAGATCGTGAGAAACTTTTCCATTGGATAGGTTCGATAAGCCCCCTTAAAGGGCATATATGGACACTGCAAGAGCATTCACATGTCAAAATTAACACCATTGACGATGCCAACCAATACCCAATCGCTGTAACCCGGAAGACAGTGCCCACCACTATTTAAAGCAAAATAACTTAGACAAAAATTTGGATCTGTACCTAACAACGACCAACAAACAAAACATAGAAATGTTGTTTTCTAAAAGAATAGATTTAATTATCGCCACTGATGCAATGATCAAAACTCACGTAGAAAGCTCTGACCTTCAGTACGAATTATTAAAGAAAGTGTTTACTTTTAATCCAAATGAATTCCAACTTTATATCGCCATGAGTAAAAGCACTTCTCCTGTGTTAGTTCAGCGCTTTAAAGCCGCTTTTGAAAAAATACAAAACCACTTAGATATCAATAAATAACCTCAGATTTGGATAAGGGTTTTGGAATAGGAAATATTTTGAAAATAAACTTACGTACAATCCAATGGTGATATTTTGTTCAATATCAAGGCGCTTTTATGCAGTAATAGTGGGCTATTACAAATGAAAGTAACGCCGAGAGTGAGAAAAATAGCTTTATTGGGCAAATTCGCTTATCCAGAGCTGAGGTTAAATAGATAAGGCCAACCATGTTGACCTCTTTCATTGATTTTTACTCTGACACATTAATGAGCAAACACGGGAACTATGGTTTTTAAAGCATGTGGCATGATCTTATCTTCTTGGTCGTGACCTTTAATCACCACAATTAAATCAAGCTCCGCAATGGTGATGATGTATTGGCCCCCACCACCCCAAGCAAAATTGGCATTATAGCTTTTGCCTTTAACAGGTATATCCATTTGATAAATATAATACCCATATTGATAAGCTTTTGGGATCCACGCTTCAGTAGGTTGTACAATACCTCGGGTCCCCTTGTTTAAATAGGCCATTGAAATAAGCTGCTCGCCCTGCCACTTACCTTTGTTGGCAAGCAAAGCGCCCCATTTCAGCATATCGCGCGACGTTAAACTCACACGCCAACCCGCTTCGGGCAAGCCACTGATGGCATTTTGCCAACGATAGTTGGTGATCCCCAGTTTATCCAACAACTCCTTTTTAATGAAACTCTGCGCAGTACCTGGCACCACAGCATCCAGTACTTGCATCACCAAGGTCGGATTAAAATTACCATATGAATAACGCTGAGACTCAGAATTAATAGAGGTACTGTGTTCAAGTAACGCTTGAACTTGCCCTTGACCTTTTAATTTGGCGGGTGTCCCCTCCAATACCTTCACTTGCTCGTCACTCACACGAATACCACCACGCATGGTGAGCGCTTTATGCAGGGTGATTTTTTCCGCCCCTGCAACGAGCTTAGTCGTATCTACGTCTTTCAAAAAACTGACAAGCGGCTTGTCTAAGTCAGCCATGCTTAAATAGCCTAATTGAATTGCACGGCCTAGTGCCAAGCTGGTATAAGTTTTTGCTGCCGATGCCTGCCCTGCAGCCAAATTTACACGACCTCGTCGGTAGTAAGATTCAAACACCAGCTTACCTTTGTGACTAATTAA
The DNA here is from genome assembly GCF_018100875.1 of Pseudoalteromonas sp. MMG012. Taxonomy (NCBI): domain Bacteria; kingdom Pseudomonadati; phylum Pseudomonadota; class Gammaproteobacteria; order Alteromonadales; family Pseudoalteromonadaceae; genus Pseudoalteromonas; species Pseudoalteromonas sp. MMG012. The sequence continues at coordinate 20,333 of NZ_JAGJEF010000057.1, read as the reverse complement.
CAAGCCGTCATAAAGACCGTATTTACCTTGCGCTATTTCTTCGGCTAACTTAATAATATTTTTTTTAGCCACTCTATCCCCCAATTGCCCAACAGAAATACCCTCTTTTCTATCTTTTGGTGCCGCAGAAATATAGGCCTGCTTAAGATAAGGCAAATCCCAAAATGACAGTGATTTTTCCGCATTGGTTACCTCTGGTGCAACCCGACTTTTTGCATTGGCGGTAGATATAAAAATACCATTACTCGCAACGCTGAGTAATGTCGTCATTACCAAGATTTTAATTGTTAGTTTACTGGCCATTCTATTTCCCTTTTTATTTACTGATACGCTTTAAAGCCCTACCGACACCCAATTTCAACTTAGAAAATTGTGGTAATGAACTCTCAGGAAACATAGTTTAACAAGCCTATTGGAAAATACTTGACGTTGTAGTGACTTTTAAATGACGTTTCAATATAAAAATAAAAACTTTTAAATCAAAGGTGTAAAGGAAGCATGAACAACAATGAAATCATATTAACTCCAATTATTCTTTTACTCTCAGGTTGATATACATTGATTCCCTTATTTTCATCGAGGTTCGAAAACAGGGTCAATTACTGTGGCACTCGACGTTATCAAAAAAATGTTCATTTATCGCAGCCTTATTGTTTTTATTTCTTCAAAGCTTAAAACCGCTATTTAAGACCTTTTTAACCTTATGTTGTCTTCAACTGTAATGCCATGAAATATCCATATTTCAACTTTACTGCTACATTCATTTGCTCAGCTGAAGCTTTTCAGCATGATGAGTGAGCTCTGTTGAACATTTTTAACAGGTGCTTTTTATATGCCGTAATTAATGTATCTAAAGGATATAAATATGAACTATTCTCTTCACCCGTCCGTTGGCGTCGCCAGATTAGGCAACAGCGAAGGCCAATTCTATTTGGCACCCGATCAAATTGGTGGCTTACCTTTTGAAGCCGATGAATGGGGCAACAAAATAGATAGCCCAGTAAATCAATTTAAGGATCAGGAAGGACGGATCCGCAGACAGGGCCAGCCATTTAAAATTATTGATGAAGACAATAACGAGCTCACTTTAGCAAGTGATAATGTCAAAGCGATCACATGGACTGTGCACATTGCGAATAAAAAGGCGGCTTGGTACGAATTTAATGAGTTGCAAGGTAATCTGTTATTTGGTGAAGAGAACAGCTACAGTAATCGAGGTACACCATGGCGCAACGCCAGTGAAACCAACCGTCGCAGTTTAATTATTGACCCTGGACCAAGAACAATCACAGGAGCCAATGCCAAGGCCATTTTTGATGACGCAAGCGCCCCTAATAACTACCCATCCAGCTTTCCCCCAAAACCTTGCCAAGGGACTGAAATTAAGTCTTTGGGTAATATTTTAACCGACAACGAAGGGCGTTTAGTGGTCATTGGTGGCTACGGTAATGCCGGTGGTAATGAACCCCTTGAGTCTTACGGAGGAGCTGACTCTTGGCATGATGATATTGCCGATGGCACGGTTTATTGCACCATCACTTTTAACGATGGCCAAGAGTTAAAGTTATCAGCATGGGTTATAGTCGGCTCTCCTGATTTTGCTCCAGAAATCGTTAATATTTCCAATTTAAGCGACACCATGTTCGACGTGGCTATCCGTGAACAAAACCTATGTGCTGAAATGTATAGCAATGGCGAATTTCAACCGTCATATCAAGCTAATTACTATCGTGATATTGAGCCAATAATACAGCGAATTAGTCGCTATCAATGGGTATCAAACGTACAATCTATGTCGGCATTCGTCTCTAATATTTTTGATTTCAAAGACAACTCCGAAGAAAATCAAGCCAACAGGTCTGCCTATTTCAACTATTTTAGAAAACCGGTCAACCCTGCTACTGTGCAAGAAACACCGCCAATTGAGCAAACCAATCAACAGCTGTTTGAACATGGGATTGAAGGTCACCTGCCATTAATGCCGGTTAACTCAGGTAGCAATTCGGTCAGTAATGCCGAAGATAATATTGTCGATAAGTTTCTCACCTTAACTCAGACGCAATATTTCTTATTAAGCCAATGGGCCAGTGGGAGTTTCTCAAATGAAAAACCACTGCCAACTACGTCAGCACAAGACAGTTTTGGTGTATTTCATGCTGACCAAGGCAGCGTTGGTAATTGTGTTGGCTTGCCTATGTGCCCAGGTATTGAAGTGACTTGGAGCATGCAGAATCCGGTGGTTTACGCCGCTCCCTATGTCATCAAAGATCAAAGTACGGGGAATGGTTTTCCAAGTGGTTTAGACCCAGAGCGAGATGAGTGTGAAGGTGGCGGGTGCCAGCCGGGTGATTTAACCAAACGTATGGCTTGCCCATGGCAGGCTGACTTTTTCAACTGTACTATCCAAAATGTGAACTTCACTGATCCAACAGTCAATAAAGTGAATGAAGGTACAGAGGAAGATCCCAATATGGTCCCCCTTGCGCCGTCTTATTACAGTTATTGGTGGCCACCTCAAAGCCCATGGGATGTATTGACCAATCAGATGGATGATCAATCAGCCACCCATTTACCGGCAGGTCAACAAGTTAACTATGCCCGAGGCATTAATAGTTTTGTACAAATGGTAGAGCACTGGCCTGCACTCGGATTTATTCGTAATCAAAATGCGAGCGAGCCCAACTTTCCATTCTTTACTGAAAGTGAGCGTAACCATCAATTATTTGCTTATAAGGATGTGCCTGTTTCAGACATTACTGGCAACCCGCAAGATGATGGCACTGATATCCCTGTTTTTTACATCCCTGATGATGTTAAAAATCACCTTTCTTCAGGCTGCTCAAAAGCAAAAGCCTTACTTAAAGGTATGGAAGAAAAAATGTCTGCTCCCATCACAGCCAAACCGGCTGGTAGAGCAGTACCTCGCAGTGGTACTCGTACAAGACGGTAATATAAAATGATACATGCACACCAATGTGATGTGCTGGTTGTTGGCGCTGGTCCCGCAGGGGCCAGCACCGCATTAAACTTGCTTAATCACACCAAATTATCCGTTACATTAGTCGAAAGCTCGGATTTACAACGGCTGCGAGTAGGAGAGAGCGTCTCAGAAAGCATTTTTCCAATATTGGACTATTTACGCCTGCCAAAGTCTCATTTTGGCTCTGCCTGTTTTACGCCAACCCAAGGTAATAGTGCTTTTTGGGGCAGCGATAAATCGGCTAATCGGCACGCTATTTTTGCACCAGACAGAGCAACGTTTCAAATTAACCGCGAGGTATTTGACTTAACCCTCCTTGAAACCGTGCTGAATCGTGGTGGCACTGTATTTCCTCGAACTAAACACAAAGCGGTCACTCAATTGCAAGATGGTCGTTATGTTGTTGAAGTGAATCATCCAGAACATGGGAAGTTTGCAATAACGTGCAATTATCTGGTGGATGCTTCAGGACGAAACTCATCATTAAGTAAATCATTAGGTGCGTCTGTTACACAACACGATAGACTCACTGGCGTTGGAGCTTTTTATAAATCTGACTCGACCTCATTTGAACAAATTCAATTAATTGAAAGTGACGAGTATGGTTGGTGGTATAGTGCCGCATTGTCTGATCAGATGGTTGTCGTTACCTACTTTAGCGACTTTGAATTAATCTCAAAAATGAAGTTAAATCGTCAATCACATTGGCAACAGCACCTCAAACACAGCAAATATATGTCAAAAAGAGTCGAGGGGGCACATTTTATTGATGATAACCTTTGGATCAGACCCGCCGGTACTCACTTTAATCAATTTAGCCACATAAAAAACTATTTACCTGTCGGGGATGCCGCATGCGCATTCGACCCTATTTCCTCTATGGGTCTGGGTTTTGCCATGACCTCTGGATGCCAAGTAGCAACCATCATAGGCAACGCTACAAGCCCTGCTAATTTTAATGAAAATAGTCATATATATCAGCAAGATTTAATCCGGCAATTTGAGGAATATTTAGGTTTAAAGCAGCATTTTTATCACAAAGAGCAACGCTGGAATGACGCCCCCTTTTGGGCGAAACGCCAGCAGCACGTGCACCAAGTGGCGTAATCTGCATCCACAGTTCACTACCAAAAAGCGGCTGTCGTTAGCCGCTCAAAAATCAAAATTCATGAAGCTGAAGTACTCGGCCCCTACTAGCGCCTTTTTATATTTTTTCACATTGGCGCGTATCAACAGATATTTTAGTTATATGTTTACCTTCGGAGTCAACATAAGCGTAATTCACTTCAGTGTTATTTTGTACGAATGAAGCCATATCTGGTTTAGTACACACTGTATTAAAGATCTTTTTCGTCATCAAATCCCTAAACGCTTGAACATTGATTTCATTTACCGATGAAGTAACTATCGTATAATTGTATGTAAACGTGTTCATAAAAGCGAATGTAGAGTCAATCCTTGTCTCTGCATCTATCATCATAGGCAAACTACTATTTATTTGATTTGCAGCAAGCTTTAGTTCTTCTGGCCAACCCCCTCCATTTGATGTAGAACTACATGCTGATAAAGTTGTGGCTAATATAATTGATGTAAATAATTTAAGTTTCATAATCTCTCAAAAAGCACGCTATTGAGTAAGTTATCAAGGGCTATTGGTTGCGTTCCGTATACCCAATAAACAAGACCAAAAGCGTGCATATGGTAATCGTACCGATTTTCGGAAAAAATACTCTATTTAAGCTATCTCAACAATATCCGCCATTTCTATTTTATAAAAAATAAAAAGATTAAAATGAAAGACTTCTGACCTATTAGTTCTCCCCCATTTTAAACGAGCCCTTTTATTCTTAAACTTACTATTTTTCTAGTTGCTTTAAAACATCCACGACAGCACTAAAAACGCGTTTATTGGCAAGTCCAATATTTTGATTTACTACCGAGCCGTATGCGCCAAAACGTGCGACCACAAGCTGCTTAGAAGGAATAATAATCACATACTGACCACGATGACCTCGAAGAGATACGGTATCTTTTGGCAATTTAGGTAGCCAAAACTGCAAATCATTAAGCCAAAGCTGTGCACCGTAATGTTTTGATACACCGGGCGACATCATCACCTCTGTAAGCCAAGATTCAGGCACGACCTGTTGATCACCCCAACGACCTTGATTGATAAATAACTCACCAATTTTTAGCCAATCATGAATGGTCAAAAACATACGAGCGCCACCTCGAAAGTTACCTGCTTCATCAAACTCTACGACGGCATTATTGATCCCTAAAGGTTTAAATAGGTGTGATTGGTATAGATCATTCACCGTCTGAAAGCTTCCTCCTGAGGCTGTTTTTATTGCTGAACTAAGCAATTGCGTGGTCCCCGTCGCATATTCAAACCGACTGCCTGGCGTATACTCTTTCCCTAATGCCGATACATATTCAACTGAGTTACCATGGTAATACCACATCGGTGCCAAATCTTCATAACCATGAATGTCTGGCGTTTCGGCCCACTTGACGCCTGAACTCATATTAAGCAGGTTCTTAATGGTCATGCCATGCTGGCCAAAAGACACCGTTTGGTTGAGCGCTAACTTACCTTGGTCTATCAAAACGCCGGTCATTAATGCGGTGAGCGTTTTGGCCATTGACCAACTCAGTACTCGGGTGTCGCCATGATGATGGTCGTCATATTGCTCTGCGACCAGCTTTCCTTTGTGCATTACGGCAACGGCAAATGTGTTATCACTCCACGCGTAATCATATTGATTCGTATTAAAAAACTTATCTAGCGTAAGGTTTGAATTAACCGCCTTATCAATCGGCGCACTCGGTGAAGCTTCTGGCGTATTCACATGAGCGGTTTGTGCCCGTAATTGCTCTTTTGTTAAATCAAATAACAAAGTACACCCAAAACCTTCTCTATAAACGGATGTTCGCGTTATTATTTCATTATCAATCGCGGCTGAAAGAGTAACCACATGATTACCTGAATCGACGTGTATTTGAGTGTCATCTGGTAAGGTTGCCAATGCTTCCGGGATCACCCGACTTTTTATAAAATCGACGGGCTCATCCGAGATAAAGTGTCGCGAGCATAGTTGGTTTGCACTGTACCCTATTAATACTTGTGGGTCCGAATTGCAGCCACTGAGTAACGCTACACATAACCCCCCGGTTAATAAACCTGTTTTATTGTTCATAATGGTCCTGTTTTAGTTTGTTGCTTTGTTAAACAAGACGAAACGTTCGACAATAAATTAGGGCAGCTAAAAGCGCTTAACATCGAAAAGGTCAGAATATCAAAAGGGTCAGAGTTGTTGATAGCCAACTTATTGGCTACCACCTTTTAATCTCAAGGTCATCACACGTGATAATTTGCTCAGGTATGAGGCAATAAAAAAGGCGAGCATCTGTTTATCGCACACCTTTAATCCATAAACTCCATTGATAATATTAACACGCACTTTATGCCGCACACTGTAAACTCAGCCCCATACCACTCGTTTGGCAAAAATACAGCTTAAAATTGGCCTGTTAATATTAATGAAAACCTAGGCGCACGTTCATTATCACGCCGCTCTTGTCTTAAAAAATCACTGTCAGTAAACAATGCTGTATGACGTGCTTTATTTACTGTGTACCTATCATTCAGTAAATTGTCACCTTTTAAACGCAGTTTTAGGTTCTTCGTCATTTGGTAATCAATAAAGGCATTTGCTGTGATTTTGGTGTCAACATTACCTTGGTAATCATAGTAATAAAATTCATAACGGCTCTTATCTTCAAGCGTTAAACTTAACGATAGCCCAGGTAAAATGTCATTTTGGTTGAGCTTTACATGCCATTCATTTTTACTCACTCTTTCAATCGGCCCTCGCTCCCCAGTAAAAGGGTGTACCACGTCACTCTCTCGCCATGTATAGTTGGCACTGACCAAGGTATTATTTAATCCAAGCGCTTCTAACCCAAAATTTGTTTCTAATTTAACGCCGTACTCTTTAGCCCTGTCAATATTTCCGTCACCCGATCGCTTCGCTAATAACACCTCATTAATTAAATCACTGACTTTATGATAATAAGGCGTGACGGTAAAACTACCATTGGTGTTTTGCCACTGCTTTTCAAAAGCGAATGAAAGCTCATCGCGTACTTCGGGTTTTAAATCTGGGTTCGCTTCTTCTAATCGAGATTCATAGCTGTCAAACCAGGGCACAAAGTCTTTCAGTTCAAGTTGACTCACCGTTCGTTGGTAATTAAAACGCATTTGATAAATCTCATTTAAATCATACCTTAGGTTCAAACGCGGCTTAAGGTAATTAAACGTGCGAGAAGTATCACTTTGTGCGCTGTGTAATGTGTCGCTCACTAACAATAAGTCAGTCGCAACGTCTATGGTGGAGCGCTCATATATCAATGATGATTGCAGATTAAGCGCAGCAGACATTGCAAAATTATAATTACTAAAGGCTTCGTAACGGGTTTCTTTAATATCATTCAACTCCGTAGAGCGGTAAGTAACGCCTGATTGACGAATAAACTGTAAGTCTTCATTGAGTTCATTTATCGCGACTTCAAAACCCGAATCAAAAGTATGACGTGTATTCAATTTATAGCGCCAATTGGTGCGTAAGACATTTTCCTTTGAGGTATATATGCGCGGTAATGTGTAGTCAGGAAGCAGTATATTGCCGCCTTTAGATACACTGTGCCCAATTTTATCGTCTGAGTCCGCTCGATTACTGATGAACAGTAATTTTAATTGATGATCATCATTATACTCATGGCTGATATCTCCACTAATTTCCCACTTATCTCTAGCCCAATCATAAACTAAGGCCTTATGCTCTTGTGTGTTCTTCACTAAGTATTCACCATCATTGCTGATGGTTGCGTCGACTTTAATTTTTTCGTAAATACCATTGAGCTGCATTGAGGTTTTATCAGAGTATACATATTCTAATTTGGCTGATAACTGACTTGTTGTGTAGATGTTGTCACGCACCCGAGTATTTGTTTGTGTATGAACTTGATCAATAGAGGTAAAATACTCACTTGAACTTATTTCTGTAGGATTCACTGAGTGGCTCATACCCAGTCTATATTTAAAATTGTCGATACTTGCGCTATACGTCAATGACCCCCTTGAATAGGGTTTAATATCAGCCGTTTTGACTGTCCCCAATGTCCATAAAATAGAGGGGTCTATGTCTTTTTTAAGGACCACATTAATCACTAACCCGTTACTTTGTACATCTAAATCAGACCGAGTACCACGGATCAGTTCAATATAATCAACGTCCTGTGCTTGAATACTATCCAACTCTTTAGCAAGGCTATTCTCTTTTCCCGACATTCGCTTACTATTTATTAAAATTTGCTCACCCGCAGAACCAAAACCGCGATTTTCTGACGTGTCGTTCAGTGCGTTTAAAAGACTATTTGCACCCGGCGTATTTTCTAAAATATCGTATAAAGTTTGCGGGTCTAACGCCATAAAAGTACGAGCCTCATATCTGTCGATATTGGCAGCTGATTCATTTGCAGCGCTGACGTTTGAAAAACCAATCAAAGTACAAGAACCGCCCATTAAAACACAACTTAAAATTGCTTGGCGTAGAGCCGATCGCTTAAATAATAGAGGTGGTTGAATATCACTGTTTATCATTGTTAGTGCCCTGTCATTAAGTTCAGGGCATCTTAGCCAGTAAACCACGCGTCAAGTAGGCACAAAAAGTAAAAACAACGCTATAAAACTTTTACAAAACTTTGCATTTTAGCTATTAAAAATAATGATATAGTCTCCATAAGTGAGCCAAAGAATTGAAAATAATATGAATATAAAACCCTCTCTGCTTATTATCGAAGACGAGCCAAGTATACTGCGTGGTCTTACCGATCTTTTTGTATTTCATGGGTTTGACGTTAAAAGTGAAATGGATGGTAAAAAAGGGCTCACGCGCGCTTTAGCACAGAAGTACAGTTGCATTATTTTAGATGTGATGCTGCCATCGATGAATGGTTTTGAAATATGCAATGCAATCAGGCAACACTCTCAGGTACAACCTATTTTAATGTTAACTGCAAAAAATGCTGAAGAAGATATCATTAACGGCCTGACGTTAGGCGCTGATGATTATTTAGCTAAACCATTTTCTACATCCGAGTTAGTATTAAGAGTCACAGCATTAATAAGGCGCTCTGGGTTATCTGGTAATGACCATACTCTCGCCATTGGTAAACATGTGCGTATTTGTACGCAAAAACTAACAGGGTGCTCATATGAGCAAGAGATGCGCTATACCCGCCGAGAAGTCAGTATTTTGATTTACTTAAACCAGCAAAAATCCCCTGTATCACGCGATGAATTATTAAGAGAAGTGTGGGGATATAAATCAACTGAACATATCGATACGCGCACAGTGGATATACATATCGCTAAAATACGTAAAAAAATTGAAAGCGACCCTAAAATACCTGAGCATTTAGTGACGCTAAGAGGCGAAGGGTATCAGCTATTTAGCTGTCAGTCATAATATGAAACACCTCCTCTCAAATACCCGTTTATTAAGTTATCCGCAGCGCGTAGGTCGGCTTCGCTACCTTACTGGTCTTTTTTTGATCCTATTGTTAGCCCCTATCAGCGTCGTACTTTACAAAGGATATCATCAATTTGAAAAAGATCTTTTAACCGAATATCAAAGTAAAACAGCAAAGATAACGTCACAACTAAACCTCAAATTATTTAAACGCGTCGTATTTGATAATGCCTTAAACACACGCACCTTTGATTATTATCAGCATATTTACAACCCTGATAACAAACAAGTGAGTCGAATTAGGTCCCCGCTCTCAAACCCCGAATATAATGCGCGCTATGTCGGCCTCATCGGTTACTTTCAACTAGATAAAAATGGGCAATTCAATAGCCCAGTTTGGCCTAGCATCGTCAATGATCCCAAAGGGTTAAAAATAGAAGAGCATGATGGGCTTGAGTCGAAAAAACGAAAAAGGCTCGCTTTAAAACTCTATCAAGTAACATCCAAGTCAACCGAGTTAAAAGCCCTCATTAAAAACAACTTATCGGCTAACAATGAGAAGTTTCTTTTATTATCCGATGTACCAGGATACCTTGTTTTTTATCGTATTGTACTCGTGAATGGAGTCAAAAAATTACAAGGCTACGTCATCGACGTAAATGCCTATTTAAACAACCAAATTGAACGTATACTCAAAACCGTGCAATTTAAAAGTACGATCACAGTCACCGTACAGCCTGAACAAACGAGTTCGGATAAAACTTATTTTATTTATGACAGCAAACCCCATGGTCAAGCCGTCATCACCCAAACCAAATTGCTACACGCACCATTAAATCAATTAACCATCAATAGCCACGAACTACGATGGCCTTTTAAAAGTTATCAGCTCACATATTCAACGGCAAAACTCACGCTCCCTCCTGCGGCGATATATAGTCTTGGATTAATGACGTTGTTACTGTGTGGGATTATACTGGGCAGTTTTGGCTTTTATCGTTTGGGTATCAAACAGTTTAAGCTCGCAGAGCAACGTCTCAACTTTGTGTCTTCGGTAAGCCATGAACTCAAGACACCATTAACATCCATTCGTATGTATTCTGAAATGCTAAAATCAGGGATGGTGCCCTCAGAAGAATACAAGTCTGAGTATTACGAATTCATCCACAGTGAGAGTGAACGCTTATCTCGTTTAATTGACAACATACTGCAGCTTTCAAAACTCAACCAACCACAACACAGTGTCAATGCACACTATACCAAGCTCAGTATTTTAACGGATATCATCCAGTCAAAAGTATCGTCGTTATTGCTAAACAGCCATTTTCAGCTAAACATTTCAAGTGACTTCGAAAAACCAGAAGATGTACTTTTACTCATTGACTTAGATGCATTTTCACAGGTTGTGATCAACATCACTGATAACGCAGTAAAGTTTTTTGATAGTGACACTATCGAAGATGAACAACGCAAAAAAGTCGATTTCAACTTTACAGCAAACGCTAAAGATAAAGATAAAGACTATATCGTGATGGAAATTCGTGATTATGGTAATGGTATTAGTGCGGAACAAGAAAGTAAAATCTTTGAATTATTTTATCGCGGAGGCAGTGAATTAACACGCTCAACCCAAGGTACAGGGATAGGGCTTGCGCTGGTCAACGAGCTTGTATTAGCACAACAAGGCACCATTGAAGTAGATCGCATGTCGCCGGGCCTATCGATGAAAATACGCTTTAAATGCAAGTTCCAATAGCTGATGAGTTAAAGGTTCATCGTGATACGACCTAAGTGAGTTACGTACTCAGCTCTACATAGAGCAAAAGGCATTGCGACTATAACCGCAATTAGCGCAACGGCTGCGGTTAAAGCATCGAAGGGCGTAATCAGAGCGGGGCTTAACTTCGCCCCTCTCGACAAGAAAAATGATTTAATACCTAAACTGACACCACTACTTTTCCCATTGCTTGGCCGCTTGCAAGTCGAGTATGTGCCTTACCGACATCTTCTAAACTAAAATATTGTTCATCAACAATAGGGGTTAATTTACCGGCATCTACAACCTCTGCAATTTTAGCCAAAATCTCACCGTGGCGTTCACGTTTGTGATTATAAAGCATTGGGATCAGCATAAAGACAACATGTAAAGATAACCCTTTAAAATGCGCTGTCGTCAGGTCTATTTCGGCCATAGACACAGTCGTAGCAACTTGCCCATTTAATGCAGCTGCTTCAAATGAATTAAGCAGATTCGCGCCACCAATAGAGTCATACACTACATCAAAGCCTGCACCATCAGTATACCTAGCAACATAATCAGTCACTGATTCGGTTTTATAATTAATGGCCGTCCCCCCCAACTTTTTAATGAGTTCAGACTGAGCATTGCCACTGCAAGTAGCATAAACTTCACCACCAAAATAGCGCGCCAATTGTAACGCTATATGACCTACGCCGCCAGCTCCACCATGCACCAGTACTTTTTGATTTTGGCTAACGCCAGCACGTATAAGTCCTTCATACGCGGTAATGCCAACTAACGGTATAGCGGCCGCTTCACGCATTGAAATTGTTTTAGGCTTGTGAGCAATTAGCTTTGTATCCGCAAGCATGTACTCCGCTAACGCCCCTTGTAAGTCTGCTAAGCCACCAGCACAACCATATACTTCATCACCAACAGAGAAACCTGTTACGCCTGCTCCGACAGATTCCACGACACCAGCAAAGTCCATCCCTAATACGCCAGGTAATGCAGGTGATAAGGGGGCTAAATCCTCCCCCATTTGGCGGATCATCATATCAACCGTATTCACACTCGTTGCGGCCACTTTTATTACCACGTGCCCAGCTGTCGCTTCTGGTTTTATTAATTCAGACGCTGTAAATACTTCAGTACCGCCAAACGCGTTAATGGTCATTGCTTTCATTATTATTTCCCCTGTATTGGATTGGGTAAAGTATATTTACAAAACATCTTATTGATAATGCACTCATAAAATTAATCAGTTTTTACTTTTTATTAATAATGAGTGGCGACAGTGAATAATGAACACTTAAGGCTTTTTGTGAGAATAGCGGTGACTCACAACATCAGTATGGCGGGCAACGAGATGGGGCTATCTGCACCTGTTGCAAGTATGCATATCAATAAGCTTGAAGAAGCATTAGGTGTAAAGCTGATACATAGAACCACCCGAAAAGTGTCTTTAACTGAAGAAGGGCGTGAGTTTTTGCCTCATGCTGAAGCAGTATTGAATGCCGTTGATAGTGCGAAAGCGTCTGTTGGTACGGGCAGTTTCACCCCGCAGGGTACCATCAGAGTTGCAGCGCCATCATCCTTTGCACGAATGCATATAGTCCCTGCATTAAATGGTTTTGTAAAACAATATCCAGAGTTAAAAATTGATTTACGCCAAAGTGATAGCATCGTTGATATGGTTGAAGGCGGTTTTGATATTGCCATCAGAAATGCGTCATTGAATGACTCGACCTTAGTCGCACGAAAGCTCACACGCGATCATCGTATTGTCTGTGCATCGCCGGATTATATTGAAGAATATGGTGAACCCAAGACACCCCAAGACCTAATAAATCATCAATGTATTAACCTGATAGGCATTGACAGTTGGCTTTTTAATACACCTGACGGACTCAAAAAAATCAAACCCAAAGGCGCAATACGCATTGATAATGGTGAATCAACCAGAGATGCTTGTATGAAACTTTATGCTCTATTTGGTGCGCTTATAAAGCACTTAAAACAGGAGAGCTTGTGCAAGTATTAAAAGAGTATCCAGTAGAGTCTGACACCGCTATTTGGGCTGTGTACCCAAGTTCACGCTTGTTGGCCCCTAAAGTCCGTGCATTTATTGATTACTTTAAAGCATATTATGGTGACATACCTTACTGGGAAGCATGAAAGCCTAAAAAGCAGACCTCAGTAAAAAAGTCTGCTTTTCATCACAATCAATCAGGTTTTACTGTCAAGATGCAGCCGCTTAATTGTGTCTTTATGTGCTGGAAGTTCGTTTATCAAAAAAGCGATTTTCTCCTAACATGGTAACGCCTTAATGACATAAGATTGAACACTAAGCCCACTAGTTAACGTGAATTGACATAACATGTGCAATCATTACCGCATACTCAGATTAGCAAACGGGTTTGTCGCCGATAATGCCATTTTTGATGAAAAGACTTTATAGAAAATATTAATAATGACATAAAGATAGTGCGCTCTATGCCATTATTGTGGTCGCCTCTAGAGCGCTGGATTTTTTGCTGTCCACGCTTTATCAAGCGCCATTAAGTTTTCGTTATGATCTAACTTCATCAATTCCTCTAAATGTTCATGATGCTTTTGATATAACACTATGTACTTTTCTTCTTCGCATCGCAGTTTGTATAGCTCCGGCATCATTTCAACGTCCTTCTTATAAAAAATTTGCTTAAGACGATGTACTTCATATGGGTCAACACCAAGCTGTTTCATCGCTGCTTGCCCCATATTTAAAGCCGTACCTAATGTCTCGCGATAGATATGTTCAATATCTAAGTCCATAAATTCAAATGCGGCTTCTCGATCATGGGCGTTTACGACTATTTTTAACTGCGGATAATGTTTTTTTACCAGCGCAACAAGTTGTTTTGCAGACTCGGTATCACCTAATGTAATCACCAGTAACTCTGCCGTTGCAGCCCCTGCCGACTCCAACAAATCAAGCCTTGTGGCATCGCCATAATATACCTCAAAGCCTAACTTTCTCAGAAGGCTGACATTATTAGCATCATGGTCAAGGATGACAGGCTTTATACCCGCGGATATTAAAAACCTTCCTATATCAGTCCCTAAGCGACCAAATCCAGCCAATATAACTTTATGATCCCCTTTTTCAATAACGTCTTTCGTTGCTTCTACTGGCTTCTTATTTGGTTTGCGAGACATTTTTTCATGAATAACAAACATAACAGGCGCCAAAAACATAGAAATAGCCACCGCTGAAATCAAAGGCTCAATTACCTCAATGGATAACACACCACTTGTTTTAGTCAGTTGAAACAACACAAAGGCAAATTCGCCTCCTTGTGCCAATGCAATAGCAAATAGCGACCGCTCTTGCTTACTAATTTTAAATACAACACTCACGAGTAATAATACCAATCCTTTTATGGCCATTAACCCATAAGTTAAACCCAGTATTAATAAAAAACTGTCACTGATCAGTGTAAAATTAAGGCTCGCACCAATTGAAATGAAGAATATACCCAATAATAAGCCCTTAAATGGCTCAATGTCGCTTTCTAATTCATGACGAAACTCATTGTCTGCAAGTACCACCCCAGCCAAAAATGCACCTAGTGCGGGTGATAACCCGACCGTCATCATCAGAAGCGACGTCCCTATAACCAATCCTAACGCCGCAGCGACGAAGATTTCTCTTACACCCGTGTTGGCAATGGTTCTAAAAATTGGTCGACAGGCAAACTTACCCGCCATAAGCACGAATACAATAGCCGAAATAGTCACCAGTATTTGTATGTAATTAGGGAGTGTACTGATATCAAATAGCACCGAATCATGATGAGCACCACCAGATATCGTGAGCGTGGCAAGCAAAGGGAGAATGGCTAGCATGGGGATTACGGCCAAATCTTGAAATAACAACACCGCAAATACCGACTGACCAGCCTCGGTTTTCATTTTGCTTTTTTCTTGCAAGGTTTGCAGTACAATCGCAGTTGAAGACAATGATAAAACAAGTCCTATGGCGAGTGCTTGTTGCCAAGGTAGAAAAACAACAGCGATGCCCCAAATGAACACGCTGCTGATAAGCACCTGTGCCCCACCAAATCCTAAAATCGGTGTTCGAAGCTGCCATAACAGCGAAGGTTTGAGTTCAAGCCCAACCAAAAATAACATCATTACCACACCAAACTCAGTGAAGTGCATGATTGCTTCAACATCATGAATTAACGCAGCACCAAAAGGCCCAATAACAATACCCGCCATCAGATAGCCCAGCACAGAGCCAAGTCCGAGCTTCTTTGCAATCGGCACTGATATGGCCGCGGCCGCCAAAAAGATAAACAACTGCAGTAAAAACGCTTCCATACTATTCGCTCCTACTAACTGAATGGTTGTTATTCAAAACCTCTTGCTGTGTTAGCACCTCTAAATCGAGTAACGAATCTCGTAAAGCAATGAGTGTGCGCTTATACTCTGCTGAATAACTTTGTATTTCTTCTGGTTCTAAGCCCTGATGCACACCAGTCACCACAAAAGGTGGCAGCCAAGTTAAACGGCATAATTTGGCGGTTGCTCTATAGGGTGCAGTAAGCTCTTTTAAAGTGAATTCGTTGTAACCGTCTTTTTGATAGGTACTCGCATCGCCACCTGTGGTGATCGCCTGAAAAAACACTTTACCTGCCAATGCTTTTCCTTCAGTGCCATATGCCCATCCATGCTCCAGCACCAAGTCTAACCACTCTTTCATAATTGCGGGGGTTGAATACCAATAAAAAGGGTGTTGGAAAATAATAATGTCATGCGCTTCACATAAGGCTTGCTCTCGTTTTATATCGATCATGAAATCTGGATAGCTGGCGTACAGGTCATTCACAGTTACATGCTCAATGTTTTCAACTGCATTGCGCAATGCGATATTAATATTTGACCGAGACTTTGCAGGATGAGCAAAATTTATCAGAATTTTCTTCATGGCTCTTCTTTCCTCTCAACGTACACCTATTTGCGAGTTGCGGTTATTTTTAACCCAATGAATGGATAATACGCTCAATTGTTTGTGTAATTTTAGTTATTTTAAGCGCATCTTGATGAGGCGATGTAAACTGGCCCACGTCATTATCGTAATAAAGCCCAGACGCATCAGAGAACTCTTCCGATAACGCCGCTTTCACCAATATATCGGCGCCTATTTGCAAGTTTCCGCCCGTCACACCATACGCTTGTTCAACCATTTTACTGCCTAAAAAAGACTTCGGATTAATTGCGACAATGACAGGGCCACTTTCTCCAAGCGACATGGCTAACTGACGCGTCCACATAGTCAAAGCCAGTTTACTTTTCGCGTAAACAGCATTATCTGATAATGAACTTGGTGTGCATAACTCCTCAGCAGAAAGAGAGGACTGCGCCGCTGAGGATACATTAATGACACGCCCAGTGTTATCAAGCAGCGCCAAAAGAGCGTGTGTCAGGATGTAAGGTGCAATGGTATTCACCATAAAACGAACGTCAAGCCCATCGGGAGACACTTTTTCAGGGACTATAAACACCCCCGCATTATTAATCACCGTATCGAGCCTTTGATGTTCTTGTTTTATTTTAACAATAAACGCTTGCACATCACGTATACTCGATAAATCAGCTTGATACGTAAAAATATCTTCTGCTTTAGTCAATTCACTCAGTCGCTTTGTTGCATCTGCAAGCTTTGAACAACTGCGACCATGCAGCAATACCCTATGCCCCAACTTCACAAGTGACTTAGCTGTTGCTAAACCAATCCCGTCGGTAGAGCCTGTTATTAGAATTGTTTTTTTCATCATCGAATTCCTCAAGTGCATTACTTATCAATCTGTAATTAATAAATATAGGGGCTCATCGCCCCTATATTTTAATTAACCTCTACCCACTAATCTAAGAATACTCTCCTCACCTGATCGGTATCGCCATATTCTTTGATAGCGTCAATTTTTCCGTCAGAAATCGTGAATAAATAGTGATAAAGGTTATTGTAATCTCGACCATTTGTTAGCTTAGCTGAAGATTCGACTTCGACCGCAACGCGCCCACCTGCAATCGTCCACGCCGTGGGGGTCATATTTAAACGGCCTGCAACTTGTTCTCGAACACTTTGCATCAGTCCAGTAATTCCCGCTTTATCCATTTCTCCAGAGACTGGCAAACCACCTTGCTGTCCCATCATTTTCCAAACAACTTGGTCATCAAGTAATGCCAGTAAGCCTTCAATATCTGAGGTAACAAATCGCGTAAAAAAGTCACTAACCAGCTGCTGGTGAGTCTGTCTATGCATTATTTTATGTCCTGAACATTCATCACTAACTCGTTCCAGTTACGCTGGTTTTCCATGTCATGCTCCAATCCTTGTTCATCAGCTATGCTAAAACGCTTAACCGCAGGGGTTTTACTCGTGGCTTGGTAAAGCCAGTATGCTTCTGCTTTTAGCGCTTCATCAATGGGTTTATCAATAGACTCATACACCGCTTGTTTACAAGCATTGATGGATTCAGCAGGAAATTTAGCGATACGTTTCGCAAGCGTATCAACATATTCTCCAATTTTATCTGGCTCAAGTGCTTTATTGATGGTGCCATAAGCTTCTGCCTCATCAGCATCAAAATCACGGGCGCTCAAAATTATCTCTAATGCGCGACCCAAGCCGGTTTGACGTGCCATGCGTGATGCGCCACCTCCACATGGCAAAATACCCATACCCACTTCCATCTGCATAAATTTAAACTTGCCACGTGCAGCAAAACGCATATCTAGTGCAAGCGCTAACTCATGACCACCACCGCGAGCAAAACCTTCAAGCTTAGCAATGGTTGCTTGAGGTACTTTACTGATCCGCTCACACACAGACTGTAAATCTAAAAGCGCCACTTCGTCGCGAGATACGGCCTCAGTCGACATATCCTTTAATAATTCAGTATCATAATGACAAACCCACACTTCAGGGTTAGCTGATTGAAAAACCACGACTTTGGTATTGCGGTCACGCTCTAATCGCATTGCCAAACTATTTAAGTCTGCAAGCATTTCCTGACCTTGTACATTGACAGTACCAAAGTCGAAAGTCACCGTAAGAACGCCGTCTTGTTGTTGTGTTTTAAATGTCTGAAAACCTGAATACTTCATAATATACTCTCCAACCAATCTATTGTTCTAAGAGCTTAGTATCGTTATGTTTACTCAAGCTCACGTAGGGGGAAGTGTGCAATTTGCAGTGATAAGCTCACTCTCAATTTGCTGTAAGCCATACTAGAACACTTACATTTACTTGATAATGCCAGTAATTAAACAATCAGTTTTAATATTTATTAAATAATAAAATCTAGATAACCTCAGGTTTGGATAAGGGTTTTGGAATAGAAAGTGTTTTGAAAACACACTTACGTACAATCCAATGATGATATTTTGTTCAATATCAAGGCGCTTTTATGCAGTAATAGCGGGCTATTACAAATGAAAGCAACGCCGAGAGTGAGAAAAATAGCTTTATTGGGCAAATTCGCTTATCCAGATCTGAGGTTAGATATGACCCATTCGCTAACCCGAACGAGGCACTGCTGCCAACCAATAAAGGGCTACTGAGCAGGTGGCTGTTGATAATCAAAAAGCACAAATACACGCGTCACTGAACAGTGGGTCCTGAACTACGTCTGCAAGGTGACATGGTACCGCTGTGATTGTGCAAAGCTTCAGACCTAACTTAGAAACAATGTAATGCGTTTACTTTGTTTAAAAATGTAGCGCTTTGATAAACACTTTCATACAGAAACCAATCATAAATTCGCTATATGATAAGCGTATTAAAACGACATATTAAGGACGTTTCGTATGACCACATGCCTATTTCGAATCAGAACAAACTTTGTTGTACCAACACTGTTAATTGCACTACTGAGTGTATGTGGTGGCAGCAACGAAAAAACCATTGAAATTAAACCCGCCAAGATGGACCAAACCGTTGAGCAATATGCCATAGAGCAAAACTTTAGTGGCGCGATACTGATTGTTGAAAATGAACAGGTATTATTCAGTAAAGGCTTTAATAAAGTTAACCGAAACGATACAAAACTGATTGATGCAGATACCGTTTTCAGGCTGGCTTCAATCTCTAAGCAGTTCACTGCTACGGGCATTATGATATTACAGGAGCAAGGGTTACTTAGTATTCAAGATACTCTTAATGTGTACCTACCTGATTTCCCCAACGGGGATAAAATACGTATTAAGCATCTACTGCAACACAGCGCAGGGCTAGCTAATTTTACTGCGCTAAGTACGTTTAAATATATTAAAAACACACCGCATACTCCTGAGCAACTAATCGCCTTATTTAAAGACAGAACACTTGAATTTAACCCTGGCTCCCAATATAAATACTCAAATTCAGGTTATATTGTATTGGGGCACTTAATTGAAAAGGTCAGTGGCATGACCTATCAAGACTTTATAAACACAGAGATATTCCATCCCTTGGAAATGGCACAAAGTGGCTATGGTAAAGATGAGTTAGGACAGAATAATATTGCTCAAGGCTACCTCCCAAGTGGTGCAAATATAACAAAATTGAGCATGACCGTACCCTTCGCCGCAGGCGCATTGGTTTCAAGTGCTAACGATTTACACAAGTGGGATCAATCATTCTACAACAATACATTACTGAACGAAGCAAGCCAAAAATCCATGTTCACTCCAGATCTCGGCAGCGCTGGTCTTGGTTGGTTTATGACCCAATCTAATGGCGAATTACGATACGTACACTCTGGCGGAATAGACGGGTTTAGTACCTATATAGCCCGCTACCCTAAAAGCAAAAAGCTCATTGTGGTGTTATCCAATGTACAAAACTTCCCAGCTGCAAAGTTTAGTAACCAATTAAATAAAATAATCACGAACGGGTAAACAACACAAGCAAAAGGGTCAGAGCTTGACCCCTTTGGTTCTGAGTAAGCTCAGATTTGGATAAGGGTTTTGGAATAGGAAATATTTTAAAAACAAACTTACGTACATTCCAATGATGATATTTTTTCAATATCAAGGCGCTTTT
>NZ_JAGJEF010000056.1:0-35995 GCF_018100875.1 Pseudoalteromonas sp. MMG012 | reverse complement strand
AGCCGGTAAGGCATAAGCATTAGGATAAACCAACGTCAGCTCACCTTTTTCACGGTCGCTCCATCGGCCGCCAATGAAGTGATCGTTCCCCGCAGATTTAATAGAAATAGCACCGCGCCCACCGTGGCTTTGAGTTGCAGCAGTTTGTTGTACACTGGAGATATTGTCGAAAAAGCCACGATACGTATTGTAGATTGTCGGATCACTAAAGGTATATCCAATACTTTGGTTAATAACTCGTGCATCAGTGAATTTATTCATTGGGTGCACAGCGCCATCCATGTCCATAACCGATCGGATGGCTAAAGCTAAGCTCGGAACATTTGCTTGGTTACCAATTAAATTTGCACCAGTTAAAGTTGCATAAGGTGCGACACCACGTCCTCCTTTATCATTGAACGCTGATGCAGCGGCAATACCAGCCACCATGGTGCCGTGGTTATCGACTCGGTTTCGTCCAGCTGAAAAATATTGGAATAGGTATGGGTTTGGATTAGCTGTGTCACCTTGGGTGACGTTTGCAGTAAGGTCTGGGTGATATGTTGCAAGTCCATCGTCTATGATTGCAATGTTAATGCCTTGGCCAAAAATACCGCGTCGATGAGTAAAGTCTAGGTTTAGGTCAATACCTGCTTTACCAGGGTTTGCAGCCCCAGCGGTTTGCCCTGTGTTTTGTAAGTGCCATTGCTGGAATACGAGCGGATCGCCCTCGGCTAATTGGTAGGTGTATTCCCATACATGTTTAGA
Organism: Pseudoalteromonas sp. MMG012; assembly: GCF_018100875.1. NCBI lineage: Bacteria > Pseudomonadati > Pseudomonadota > Gammaproteobacteria > Alteromonadales > Pseudoalteromonadaceae > Pseudoalteromonas > Pseudoalteromonas sp. MMG012. The sequence continues at coordinate 35,248 of NZ_JAGJEF010000056.1, read as the reverse complement.
GGGGTCATAGCTCTCATCATTATTATTGAAGTTTTGTGCATGGGCTTGACCAAGCGCTAATATCATCCCGGACACAATTAAGTTGAGTTTATTTTTTAAGATCATGGTAATTTCCTGTCTACGTTTTATTATTGGTTGTAGTTAAAAACGGTAACTATTTTAAGAAATAACAGAAATCGGGAAAATATGAGGTAATTTTTAATTGTTTGGAACGATTTTAGGTATAGTATGGACGAAGACTGTTTACTGAAAGTACAGCAGAGTAAGTAACCTCAGGTGTGGATAAGGGTTTTGGAATAGAAAATGTTATTGAAAATAAACTTACGTACAATCCAATGATGATATTTTGTTCAATATCAAGGCGCTTTTATAATGAAAGCAACGCCGAGAGTGAGAAAAATAGCTTTATTGGGCAAAGTCGCTTATCCAGAGCTGAGGTTAAGGACTATTCATTGATACGATTGGTGCCAAATTAGCATTCAAGAGACAGCGGTAACAGTGTTTAGCGTTGTGAATATGGCGAGGGTTAAGGAAAGTATTATCAAGCCAAATATAGGTTTGTGATTTGATTGGAGAGAGGAATATGTCATTGGGAGAGTTATTCGCGCTTTTTGGTGCGATGTTAGTTGTTGCACTGGTACCAGGGCCTGCGGTATTTGCAGTTGTGGCAAGAACGTTTTCATCTGGGTTTAGCCGAGGTTTGATGATGATCATTGGGATCACATGCGGTGATTTCATTTTTATATTACTGGCGTTATATGGCTTGTCTGTGATATCTGAAATGATGGGGACTGCTTTTTTATTTATTAAATATGCCAGTGCTGCGTATTTAATATGGCTAGGATGGAACTTGTTAAGGTCTAAGCCCACAGAGTAAGATACGCATGAGTTGCCAGAATCTTCACTGTTCACAAACTTGATAACGGGTTTAATGATAAATTTGGGTAACCCAAAGGCGATCGTTTTTTATGTGGGACTGTTTCCTGCATTTATCAATGTCAGTCAGGTAAATACCGTTGATGTTTTATCAATAATGGCCGTTGCAACGGTTGCTTTTGGCAGTGTAAATTTATGCTATGCATGGTTGGCTTTAAGGGCGAAAGGGCTGATAAAAGCCCCTAATGGGGCATCCTTAATTAATAAATTGGCAGGTACAGTTATGGTGACAACTGGTGGCATAGTTGCTGTTAAAGCCTAGTTAACCTCAGCTCTGGATAAGCGACTTTGCCCAATAAAGCTATTTTTCTCACTCTCGGCGTTGCTTTCATTTGTAATAGCCCGCTATTACTGCATAAAAGCGCCTTGATATTGAACAAAATATCATCATTGGATTGTACGTAAGTTTATTTACAACAATATTTCCTATTCCAAAACCCTTATCCAAACCTGAGGTTAGTTAAAAATACAGAGGTAAGGGTTACGAATACAATCGCGTCGGTTGATAGTATAAAACCATTCACTTTGAGCAACAGCGGAGCCACTTATTCATTATGACTAAGTGGCTCTGTCATGTTAGTTAAATGTTTTGCTAAAGCCCATATAGTAAAAGCGGCCTCTAAACGAATAAAGGTTGTCATCTGTTGATGTGCCATTGGCTTTTAAAAATGGCGGGTTTTTATCAAATAAGTTGTGAACACCAAAATGAATGTCAACATCGAGATTATCTACATAATAGCCAGCTTGGAGATTATGGAATAAAGTTGAGTCCATTATATCGTCAGAGGCAGCTTCAATTTTTGAATTATAGGTTGCGTCCCAAGTAATTCGGTAGTTGTCTATAGACCAGTCAACTTGTGTATTTACTTTATATTCAGGAATACTGCCAAATGCAGAGTCATACATTCCGACAACATCTCGAAATGCGGTATCGCTGGTATCTTGAACCTGAAACTCGTTCATATAGGTTGCATCTAGGTTGAATCGCCAAGTACCAAGGTTGTTTTCCAAGAGGTAATTCATATTTAAATCAAAGCCAGACAAATTGCGTGATGCAATATTGTTGGATGAAGAATAAATGGTTTGAATATATCCAGTGCCATTATTACTGCGAATAACAGCATTCGCAAACTCTGGGTTGCCGCTGACAAATTGATCGACAACATAGCGAGAACTGGAGAATACAACGTTAGATTGCTCTATCTCAAAGTAATCGAGCGTAATCGAAAGGTCATCTAGCGGCGCTAAAACAAGCCCTAAGGTCATGTTGTCAGACTCTTCAGGCTTAAGTGCTAGATTTCCACCGCCGATGATATCATTACTTTGAATTTCATTTTTGCTGAACGCGGGGTTTAAGTTGGCACACCCTGCAATACTGGTGTTAACGTAGTTTGAGTCGTTATTTGGGTTGCATGGGTCGTAAATATTGGTATTGATGCTGGATGTTCTGCCTTGATACATTTCAGCCATGGTTGGTGCTCTAAACCCTGTACTGTAACTTCCGCGTAATTTTAAGGATTCTATAGGCTGGTAAATAATACCAAACTTAGGATTAGTGGTAGTTTGGTCTATATCACTGTAATCACTATATCGTACAGCAGCTTCCAAATTGAGATCTTCAAAAACGGGAATAGCCAGCTCCATATAATATTCTGTAATTTCTCTAACTGGTGACACAACCGGTGTCACAGAGCCGCCCCAAGACACATCGAATGTCGCTGTACGCTGAGCTTGGTCAACGGTGAGAGAGAGTTGATCTTCGCGATATTCTGCACCAGCCGAAAACATCATTTCGCCTGCAGGTAGCTGCATTACAGGGCCTGCAATACTCGCTTGAATAAAGCTTAGATCATTTTTGTTTGTTCGTGACGGTGCAGTCGTGTTGATAAAATCTAACATTTGTGGTGTCACTGAGCCTTCAGGGCCAAAGACGTTGAGCGCGACACAATCAGGGTCGGCAGCAGTTTCACACTCGTTCGACAGAGCGCGTTCAATTTGTATTAATGAAGGCTGCGGGCCTCCTTCTTGAACAAGTTTTGCGCTTTGACTTGAATATACTAATTCCCAATCGTAGTCTTCAGCGACCATGCCTTGAAGGCCAAAAGTGTACCGTTGAATCGTATTGTTTGATTTATATATGCGAGACCCATATTCACTAAAGCGTTTAGCGACATTACCCGCAATGCCAAACGGGTTGTATTTTTGCTGCGCACCAACACCAAAGTGGTTGCCATCAGCATCAGGGTAGCGTTTAAAGGCATTTGGTGTATCTACATTGGTACTATACCAACCAGTATCAGTGCCCGGAGGTGCTTGATTACCTTGCACAAATCCATCGTGAAATGACAATTCAGAGAAAAAAGTAACATTGTCGGATAGCTGATAATCGACAAAAGCGTAAACACTGGTTGTTTTGTTGTCGTTGGCACCAGATTGCGCTTCTCGATAGTTATAACCTTCTTTTGTGTAATCCCATGCGATAGCTTGGCTTGGATTCGCTGCATCGGGCACGGTCCAAGTGCCATCACCTAATCCAAAGCCCGTTAATTTTGGATTGGGTGCTGTTCCAGAGCGACCATTACCACCACCAAGATAACTTTGATCCGCATCTTTTGTCATGTAGCGGTCTTTTTCTTCCCATCCGTTGTTATTACTTGTGGATGCTGCAATTAAGATGCTGGCTTTGTCGGTAGATATGCCTGTCACAAAGCCGACTTTTCGCTCGTCAGCGTCTCCACGCGACGAACGACCATAATGCCCCGTGATTTTAAAACCGTCATACCCTCGACTGGTGATGATATTAACTACGCCCGCAATGGCGTCTGAACCATAAATAGCAGACGCCCCATCTTTTAATACTTCAATTTGTTGAATAGCTTCAAAAGGGATGGATGAAAGGTCAACTAAGCCGTCTTCATCAGAGCCTACGAGACGTCTACCGTTTAGGAGGACAAGCGTATTAGTGGCTTCGATACCACGTAAAGTGGCTGTTTGAATGTTGTTGCTGCCTGCGCTACTTTGGTTGTTCGCTGTTCGCCCTGTCAGTGCAGGAAGACGCCTTAAAGCAGAGCTGACATCGCTGATCCCAAGGTTCGTTAAATCCTCTTTACTTACCACGGTGATTGGTGATGTTGACTCAACTTCTGCTCGCGCAATTCGGGAGCCTGTAACCATTATTTTTTCAATTTTTTGCGAGTCTTCTGCTGCGATAGTCGGTGTTGTCATGCTCGCCAGTATGGCTAAAGAGAGCGATGATAGTTTAAATATTTCAGGTTTTTTCATAGTAAGCCCCAATTCCTTGTTTTGTTATGCAGATTGCTTTTTATTGTTTTGTTTCACATCGTTTTGTTTGTTAGGTGTCGATAGTGAAGTTGCAATATGACATATTGAATACAATATACACAAGTGGTAATAAGCTTAAAATATGACCTGTTGATAGAGTATATCCGTTCTAAATACAACTAAATAAAATAAAATCAGTATGTTAAGGTTTATTTATTTTCCTTGTGTTTACGTGGGGGAAATGAGATTTGTGCATTTTGCCCTGCGGGTACCATCTGGTATTGGGGCTTAATGAAGTTAGTATGGACAACACCTAAGCTTTTGGGAAAGCGAATATTTAGCAGATGAATGGATGAGAGTGAATGTTCAGCGCTTACGATAAACTCTTTGAATTTAGGATGTGATGGTGCGGTTTTAGGATATGATATTGAGACTTGTTTTAACGTAACAGCTTGGTTATTAAGTATCAGTGATGTTTGTGATGTTATGATTTCTCTTAAAAAAGTATCTTGTTGCTTTTTATTTAATTTTAACGGCATGATGCGTTCGATGTCGCCTAATAACCATGCTTCGCTGTTTTGTAATTTCGCTGTCCAACGTGCTACATCGACCCAAATGCGGATCTCAAGGTGTCCATCTCTGAGCGTGACTCGGGCATTGGTTTCGTGTAATTCATGAGCCGTCACAGAGGGGGTAAACAGCACCGAATAGCTGAAAATGAAAAAAAATAACCACACTGAAAAACTGTGTTTAATATAAAAAGTGGCGCTTTTCGTCATAACTACCTCAGTTGTAGGTGTTTTTTATAATACGTTATTGGAACTGATGCACGGCGATATATATAAGCATCACATAAAACAGAGAGCCGTGCTTCAATCAAGCTCTGCTTGGTTGATATGCCTAGTTTGTGGAGCTCGGCAAAAGGTACCACTTTCAACTATGCCACCATTACTGACTGTTTTCTGCTCAAAATCATAGCAATAGGCTTGTGTACTTGAAGGGGTATACGTTACATAATATTGCTGCCCATTATAGGTATAACTCATGGTGCGGCTGCCGGTGTTACTGATTGTATGGGTTAGGTTTTCAACACCCCCTTGTGGGGGGGTGAGGTTTGCTCTTATGGCGCTATTAGGGCCACTTAGTGGGGCAACTCTAGGTAGAATATTGGTATTAATTTCGCCAACAAGGCACTGAAAAATGTAAGGTGGCTGAATAGATGTGTGATATCGATACCCAAAACTCTCATCATTTTGTCCGTTACATACATCTAGAGTGCCTGAGCTTATCACACTCCCATCAGGGTTATTATGACCATATAGGGGATAACCATCATAGGCCCATCCAATAATTGTTTGATCAGTGATACCTACAATACTATTCATCATACAAGTGGGGGCGGTGTGGTAGTGGTAATCGTCTCCTCGGCCAGCATGACCACCACAGTTATCAAGTTGACCTGTAACAACGGTGTCTTTGCTTGGATCGTAATTATAGACATCTAATTCTCCAGCGCTTGAGTAATCATAAATGGGCACACCGTTAACAGCGACTCCTAACGCGGCATCCATAGTGGTTAACTTGCTTGCGCGTTGTGGCAGCAGCTTTATCGGAGCCGCATAATTTGTTGCTGGTACGGGGATCTGTTCATTGGTGCCCGTAATACCATTCATTAAATCATGAGTTGGATATGTATCAGATGATATATACGCGTGGTCAGTATCACAGGTCACATGTACTTTACTATTGAATCCAGAATTAACAACCGACTGCTGAATCATTTCGCATCGGGTTAGATCTGTCTGTATATCCCGTTCGTAGTTGACTGAAAGTTCACTTGACACCAGTGTGATCTTACTGATCGCACTAAGTAGCGTAGAGCGGTCGACCGGTGAGCTATTACTAAGTTCGGGTGCAGCTGATAACGCATAAAGTGTAAATTTATAAGATTTTAGACCTGTTTCCAGCGAACAAGGTGCTGCGTATGCATTGAGGTTATTTATATTATTAACCCCAAGGCTACCCTGGGTTTCATTTGCCGATACACCGTTAATGTCTTTGTCTATATTGTACATAACCCAATGTGACTGAATATCGTCTTGTACGGCGGTATGGTGCATAACCAGTGCAAGCTCTAAGGTATTATCTGGTATTCCTTGCCAATTTAGAGGAGGAGAGATGCCTTCACCGTCGCAGGTATAAGTATTGGGTAACATTCCCCCGTTCTGCATAGCAGAACTCTCGAGTGAAAAAGAAACTGGATCTGTGACTGTAATATTCGCTTGCTCAGCGATATGAGGGTTGCTGGTAGTTACGGTAATAATCGCTTTACCAGATGAAATGCCGTTGACTATCCCTGTATTAGAGACGGTTGCAATCATCTGGTCGCTCGATGCCCATGTGATATTTTTATTGGTCGCGACACTCGGTGATATCGTTGCGATTAATGTTGTAGTTTCACCTGTTGATACATTTAGTTCATTGTTTGAAAGTGTCACGCCGGTTACAGGGATTGTTTCAGTGGTAACCGTGATATGAGTTTGCGCGGTAAATTCGCCATCATTGGTGGTGACTGTTATTGTCGTACTTCCTTCTTTGTGAGCCACAAGCGTTCCGCTAGCAGTAATTGAGGCGATAGCTGTATTACTCGAAGACCATAACACACTTTTATTTGAGGCATTATTTGGCGAAATATCCGCCCCAATGGTTAAGGTATCATTAATGCCTAATGTCGTATCGCTGAGAGTCAGCGAAACCCCTGTCACTGGGACAAATGATGCAGGTACCACAATATTTGTTTGTGCCGTGAAAGCACCGTCTTGCGTGCTGACGGTAATAACAGCACTACCAACAGAATTAGCTGTGACAGAACCATTATTATCTACGCTGGCAATTATTGAACGACTTGAAGACCACGACACATGTTTATTGGTGGCAGTGCTGGGTGAAACCGTTGCAATTAATTCAACGGATTCACCGATTGCGACAGTGACATCGCGTGTTGATAATGCGACCCCAGTGACAGGTGTTATCTGCTCAATAACGGCGAGACTCGCGTGGGCAACAAATTCACCATCATTGGTTGTCACTGTTAGTATCGCACTGCCTGCTTTATTTGCGGTGACAAGCCCTTCATTTGAAATTGAAGCCACGCTCGGATCGTTTGTAGACCAGATCACACTTTTATTAGACGCATGGCTTGGTGAGATAGTGGCTTGCATACTGAGAGTATCGTTGACAGCCAATGTTGCATCATTGGTGTTTAATGACACGCCAGTGACGGGAATTGTTACTTTAGGTACGATGATATTGCTTTGAGCTGTAAAGGCGCCATCGTTGGTGGTGACACTAATAATCGCACTACCTTCAGAATGAGCTGTAACTAACCCGAGGCTATTTACATTAGCGACTGCAATATTATTTGAGGACCAGAATACATTTTGGTCTGACGCATTACTTGGTACCACAAATGCGCGTAAACTGAGGGTGTTATTAATATTTAGAATAGCGTCGGCTAAAGACAGGGCAATTCCGCTTACTGAGACTGTGGCAGCAACTACGGTTATAGTTGTTGTGGCGCTGAAAGAACCATCGTCGGTTGTGACGGTGATAACCGCACTACCTTCTGCAATTGCGGTTATCAACCCTGTGCTGGCTATGTTTGCCACACTCACATTATTAGACAACCAGCGTATATTTTTATTGGTAGCCGTAATGGGTGTAATAGTCACTGGAAACGCAACATTTTCGCCTACAGCCAATGTGGCATTGTTGGTTGATAAAGCCACACCCGTTACTTTAACGACGGAACTGCTATCGTTCGAGTCTCCTGCTGGGCTATTAGAGGCCCCACCACAAGATATTAATGATACGCTAATAATTATGCAAAAAATAGGATAAGTAAGCTGCGCCATAGTAATACCTTTTGGTTTTGCAATTAAGTTTAGTCGGGTTACGACAGTTGCGGTAATTTACTTATGTACACTGTGATTCATAAATGCGGAAAAATAATGAAACAGTGCGTTGCGTTATTTACATAGGGGGTCTTAATCCTTAAAAAGATACGGTATCGGTTGTTTTAATAGCTTGTATTTATAAAATACGCGCTTTATTTCTGATAAAAGCTTTACTGTCTCTTTTGCAAAGATGGATTCGCTAAATAAAACTAATTTTGATATGTTTATCCGTGATATTTCGCGAGGTAATAATATGTCAAATGTAGTCAAACGATTCTTAAATGACCCTGAGCTGTTATTAAATTCAGTGGGAGAAGGTATTTACGGCTTTGATCTTTCAGGAAACGCCGTATTTATTAATCCAGCAGCCGAGAGAATGACTGGGTGGACAGCTGACGACTTGCTGGGAAAGAAAATTCACCAGTATCACCATCATAGTCATGCAGATGGTACGACATATCCAGCAGATGAATGCCAAATCTATTGCACAATGTTTGATGGAAAGCATCGACATATTAAAGATGAAGTGTTTTGGCGAAAAGACGGAAGTTGTTTTGCAGTGGAATATACATCTACACCGGTTTACAGAGAAGGCGAATTAATTGGAGCGGTCGCGATATTTCGCGATGTATCTAAGCAGCATGACACTGAGCGAGCATTGCGTGATGCCTTGTCACAAGTACAGTGCTTAAGTGAGCAGCTAAAAGATGAGAACTCCTACTTACTATCGGAACTAAATGCTGATTGGCAAGATTCAGGCTTGGTCGGTAGTAGCCATGTTTTTCAAAAGATGCTTGAGCAAATTAAGTTAGTTAGTAAAACAGACAGTACTGTGCTGATATTAGGTGAAAATGGCACAGGAAAAGAGCTGGTGGCGAGAAATCTGCACCGACTAAGTAATCGTGAGTCTATGCCGTTTGTGAAAGTAAATTGTGCTGCCTTTACCCCAAGTTTACTTGAATCTGAGCTATTCGGACATGAGAAAGGTGCGTTTACGGGAGCGAATGATAAACGTAAAGGTCGCTTTGAATTGGCAGATAAAGGGACCATTTTCTTAGATGAAATAGGCGAGTTACCCCTAGAGGCACAAAGTAAATTACTACGGGTATTGCAAGAACGAGAATTTGAACGGGTAGGAGGAAGTGTCACATTAAGTGTAGATATTCGTGTCATTGCAGCAACCAATCGAGATTTATGGTCTATGGTTGAAAGCGGTTCATTCCGTATGGACCTATATTATCGGCTTAATGTTTTTCCTATTAAGGTTCCTGCTTTACGTGAGCGAAAAGAAGATATTTCGGTGTTATGTGCTAACTTAATTTCGCAACTCAATATACGCTTAGGTAAGCAGCTTAAGGGGGTTGCGAAAGAAACACTTAATAAACTCCAAGTATATGATTGGCCAGGAAATATTCGAGAGTTACAAAATATATTAGAGCGGGAAGCAATATTGGGTAATCACAGGCTGTTGCATTTAAGTCAGCCGTTATTGAGTGATGATAATATTCATCAAAATGGCAGTTTATTACTGGCAGATGCAGAGCGTTCTCACATTTGTTCTGTATTGAAATTGTGTGAGTGGCGTGTGGCTGGAGAAAAGGGGGCAGCGAGTAAGTTAGGTTTACCTGAAAGCACACTCAGATCAAAAATGAAAAAGCTGGGTATTGCCCGAAATTCGTGATATATCGCGATGATGCGTTAGATATCGCGACTTAAGGTGTTGTTAATTTTTAATTTTCAAAATATATCAATAACTTACTGATGTTTCAGTTTGGTCTGAAACTTGCAAATATCAAGCTGTCTATTGTCAAAGTAAAGCAAGTACTATGAAGTTTGATATAAAAGAAGAAGATATGATTATTAAGCCCTATAAAACCGATGGGCCAATCTATATTCGAGAGCAAAAAGGTTTTTTTCAAAAGATCCGTCGTTATTTGAGTTGGGTGTTAATGATTGCTTTTATTGCAATACCCTTTATTCCATATGATGGAAAGCAAGCCATATTACTGGATGTGGCAACGCAGCAGTTTAGAATATTTGGGGCAACATTTTTACCTCAAGACTTTATGATTTTAGCGTGGATATTTATGTCAGGGGCTTTTGCGCTATTCTTTGTCACTAATTGGTTAGGTCGAGTCTGGTGTGGTTACATATGCCCTCAAACGGTATGGATGCTTTTGTTTACATGGGTTGAGCACAAAATGGAAGGCACTCGAAATCAACGTATAAAGCTGGATAAATCTGCTTGGTCTATTGGGAAAGTACGCAAAAAAGCAATAAAACACAGTTTATGGTTAGCGATCTCATTGTTCACAGCAACCTCTTTTATGGCTTATTTCATTCCAGTAAAAGTGCTTTATTCAGAAATGTTTACCCTGCAATGGTCGGGAATAACAAGCTTTTGGGTTTTCTTATTTGCATTTTGTACATATGGAAATGCTGGTTTTTTGAGGGAAAAAATGTGCACAGTGGCATGTCCTTATTCACGCTTCCAATCAGTCATGTTCGACAAAGATACGTTAGTGGTGACATACGATAGTGTCAGAGGAGAACACAGAGGACCTCGTAAACGTAAGGACGAGCCAGCTAAAGTAGGGCTAGGTGACTGCGTAGATTGTAATTTGTGTGTTGACGTATGTCCGGCCGGTATAGATATTAGAAACGGTTTGCAGTACGAGTGTATTAATTGTGGTTTATGTATTGATGCGTGTAATGACACGATGAATAAGTTTGGTTATGCGAAGAATTTGATCAGTTATCAAAGTGAAAACCAAGCTGAAGGTAAAACCACCAATCCATTCAGGCTCAAACTATTAGGTTATGCCTCTTTAACCGCTTTGCTTCTTGTTACGATGGTTATTTGGGTCTTTAATCGCACGCCAATTGAAGCATCAGTGATCAGAGATAGAAATGCATTGTATAGGATGAATTATGAAGGTTTAGTTGAAAACCCATACACACTGAGCATTATAAATAAAACCCAGCAGACGATGAGTTACCATATTAGTATGAGTGGATTGGATAGTGCTGAGTTAAAAGTTCCCACACGGATAACAATTGAAGGAGGGCAAATGGATTTAGTGCCAGTTACTGCTATTGCCGATGGTTACGAGTTAACGAAAAAGTCGACTGCGATTAAATTTACGATTGATGCGCTTGAAGATAGCAGTATAACGATTACGAAAGACAGTTACTTCTACAAAAATTAGTTTCTAGTTAATACTTCCCCCCAAAACTTTGCGCGGTTACTTCGGTACCGCGTTTTTTAATTGTGCGTTTATGCACAGTAGGTTTTCTTTTATGTGCATATCAATAACTAAAAATTATCGGTAAGCTTACGTCAACAGTTAGAGTTTAATTAGAGGGTTTTCATGATCCGTAATTCAAGGAATAGCTATGGCTGGATAGCCATTGTGTTTCATTGGCTAAGTGCTTTCGTTATTCTTGGTATGTTTGCATTAGGGTTATATATGGTCGATTTAAGTTATTACGATCCTTGGTATAGGGATGCATTAACGTTGCATAAGTCGATAGGTGTGCTGGTGGCTGTATTAATTATACTGCGTTTAATATGGAAATATTGTAATGCGCAAGTTGGCGAAATTGAAAGTCATAGAAAATTTGCAAAGCTGCAAAGTAGGTTAGCATCTTTAGCACAAGTGGCGATGTATCTATTTCTGTTCGTATTGTTTGCTTCTGGCTACTTAATTTCAACCGCTGATGGGCGGAGCATTGACGTATTTAATTTATTTATGCTGCCGAGTATGGGCGAAATATTTGATCAACAAAGTGATATAACAGGGTTAGTTCATTTATATGTGGCGTGGACATTGATAAGTGTTGTGTCTATTCATGCATTGGCTGCGCTATATCATCATTTTATCTTAAAAGATTTAACATTAAAAAGAATGTGTATTCCACAAACGGAGAAATAATATGAAGAAATTAATTATAGTTGGTGCTATAGCGAGCTGTTTAGCATCCAATATGGCGAGTGCAGCAAATTATGTGATTGATACTAAGGGTGCTCATGCTTTCATTAATTTCAAAATTAAGCATTTAGGTTACAGCTGGTTACACGGTCGTTTTAACCAATTTGAAGGCGAATTTAATTATGATGCTAAAAAACCAAATGACTCCGCGATAAAACTTGTTATCGATACTGGTTCAATTGACTCAAATCATGCAGAACGCGATAAACACTTAAGAGGGAAAGATTTCTTAAATGTAAGTAAATATCCCAAAGCGAAGTTTGAAAGTACAGATATTACGTTTAATGATGCAACGAAAGGCACGGTAACAGGTAATTTCACTTTACATGGGGTAACAAAGACCATTCACTTCGATATTCAAAAATTAGGAGAGGGGAGTGATCCGTGGGGGGGATATCGCACTGGTTTTGAAGGGAACACAAAAATTAAACTGGCAGATTATGGGATAGAGTATGATCTAGGGCCTGCGTCAACACATGTCGATCTTGGTTTATATATTGAAGGGATCCGAAAGTAATTGAGTTAGTGTAAATGGCTGTTCAGTTGTACTTTGAGCTCATTGGGCAGCCATTTTAACATTACATCATTGAATTTCTGGTTTGCATAGAGGTGTTTCAACGCAATGTTGAGGTGTGATACTAACTGTGTGCCGGCGCTGTTTTTTGTACAACCAACATAGCCATGTGTAATCGCATTGGTTTCTGCAATGATAAGCTGTGCTAACTGATCTTTATCTTTAAGTGTTGTTTGTAAATGGTAGTGTTCACTTGGATATCCAATAATGATATCTAGCCTTTGTTTTAGAAGCATATAAGTTAAGCTTTTTAACGGGTCTTTACCAGGGCGCAAAAGCAATTGTTCGCTCGGCAACTCAGATAAAATAGTATCAATTTTCTTGCCAAAAGATCGATTTAAGGCAACGCCTACTGTGAGCTTATGTTCTTTTAATAAATCAATAAGTGACACTTTTTGACCTGGTTTTAAGTTGAGGGCTTTAATAGTATCTTTTCTGAGTGACATTGATGGTGAGAGGCCAATGGTTGAGTAATGGTCTGTAAATTGGATGAATTGTTGTCTTTTTTTCGTTTTATATAATGACACTATACAACGCGTTTTACTTGGATTTGAAAGCTCGTGAATTGCTCTGCTGGCTGGTAAAACGTCCGATACAAATTGGTAATTTGGCATCGCAGTTTGTAATAAGCTAATAATTTGCTCATCTCGCCCGGCGCCTTGTAGTTCACCGTTAAGTATATAATATGGGGCAAAATCAAGTTTTATCCAGTTGATTGTGTTGGCATTTGTAGTGCATACCCAGCAAAGTATTATAATAGCAATTGTTCGCAATGCTTCATCACTAAACTGTTTGACATAAAATAAGTGTAGCAAAAACAAATTTTTGAATACGAGTAATTTTGTAAACTTGCTGTAATAAAAACTTGGAAAGAAATTTACAAACAAAAAACCACTGCTAAGATTAATTATACCAACCTAATTATATTACGCTGAAAGCACACTTATATGTTTGGTTTTAATGGATTGATAATGATTAACCGTTTATAAGTTTAGTGTGTCAGTTGCTTTGCAGTTATATTTTTCGATAAAATCGGAGGTTGGCGTAACAGATTCTAAATATAAACTCACAAAAAATAGAGTACATAATATGGTTACGCTTATTGTAAGTGACATTTTTGGTCACACCCCAAATCTTAATGCGTTCGCTGAAGAGCTTGATTCTAAAGTTATCATTTGTTCCCCCTATACGAATTTTCAAACCTCAGTTGGTCAGACAGAAAAGCAGGCATATGATTCATTTATAGCGACAATGGGCCACGATGGTTATGCGTCGAAAGTGAAGGAAGTACTGATCCATGAACAACCAGATTTTATTATTGGATTTAGTGCCGGTGCGGTTGCTGCATGGCGTGCGTTAGCGGCGACCCCATTGAAACGGGTTCAGAAAATGATTGGGTTTTACCCCGGGCAAATTCGGAATTACACAAATTTACGACCTCGATGCCATGTCGATTTGTATTTTCCACATAAAGAAACACATTTTGATATTTCACCAGTGATCTCACAACTCAAAACAGTTTCAGGTGTCCAGTGTATACGAACAAGATACAGTCATGGTTTTATGAATGCACTTTCACAAAACTTCAACAAATACGCATATCTTCACTATACTAATTTGTGCGATCAAGAAGTAGTTGTCGTTCAAGACTCACTTGCAAATCATCAAGTGGAAGTCACATTATAACGAGAGAAAAAGGACATCAGGCAATGACTGAATCACTGTATGGGCGTTATCAACACTTTCCTGGGAACCCGATAGCGAAACCCCCTTGTAGAATGCTAAACGCGATGATGTACGGCTTTTTTATTGAAGGGTCATACGGAAAAATTAATGAGTTCATTAATACAACATTAAATAGTGTCCCTTCCAGTGAGTTTTATTTTAAAGCCCTTTCTTCATACTGTTTGCTTACGTTTACTGATATTGAAAATATCGCTTCTAAGGTTGCTCCGTTTAGTAATTACGGTTGGATGCAAGAAACGGATATTATTGTGTGGTTACCTGTTGCACAAGTCACAAAAAACAATCAAAAAGTAACGCATATTTACTGGTACCCAGCCTTTATTGCAGTCAATAATATTAATGCATTGGTTAATGGCAGAGAAACTTGGGGGTACAATAAGTATCAATGCCGTTATGAAATGCCAAGCAGCCATCAGCAAGCCAACTATTTCTCAATTAGCCTTGATACATTCCATCCATTTACCCCAGAAACACAAATGGGTTGGCATGAACTGCTCACTGTTAAACGGGTTGCTGATGATGACACATGGTTTGAGGAATTGGTTGAAATTGGCCATGAAATATCCCAATTATTACATTCTAGTTGTGAAGACGTAAGTATCAGCGCTGATTTGATAAAACAGTTTTTATCTGGTTTTAAAAACCCACAAATGGATCAGGTTTTATTTAAACAGTTTCCAGATGGGTTCGCGAATGAAGCTGTTTACAAGGCCGTTGTTCACTCACCATCAGCCGTAAAAAAAATTCATAAAGTCGGTTTTTTAAAGGATGAGTATCAAGTAACGATTAATCGTTTAGATGCATTTCCGTTTGACGAAATGTTTGGTATTGCACTTGGAGCGCAACAGGCGATGTTGCCTTATTATGTGTGTATGGATTTTGATCAAGATGGTGCTTATGAAATTGTAACGTCTCGCCAATAAACATTTCAATTACTGCTTACAAGGAAACCTGATTATGACTCAGCAAAAAGTTGCGATTTTGGGTGGAGGGGTGGCTGCCATGACTGCAGCTGTTTATCTAACTGAAAAAGACAATTGGCAAGATAATTATGATATTACGGTATATCAATTAGGATGGCGTTTAGGGGGAAAAGGCGCAAGTGGTAGAAACGCTGATATAGCAGAACGCATTGAAGAACATGGATTACATGTTTGGTTTGGTGCTTATGTAAACTCATTTAAGACCATTGAAACGGTTTACAATAAGCTAAATCGGCCCCCTGAAGTTCCATTAAGCTCTTGGCAAGACGCATTTAAGCCGCATAGTTTTGTCGTGTTACAAGAGTACATAGAGAATGAATGGCAAACTTGGCCTGTGGACTTCCCCGTCATAGATGGCAATCCGGCTGACGGTACCTTAGACCTACACTTTTGGCAATTAGTTGAAATGTTAGTCGCTTGGCTACGTAAGTTTATTGACACTATCGAATTTGAAGTAAAGCAGGCAAATAAGCACACAAAACTGCAAACAACCAAGCGTCGAGATAGAGGACTCTTACAGCATTTAGCATCACAAATACGTGATGCGTATGATGATGTTGAAGAGGAAGTTGAAGAGTTTTTTGAAAGTGCTCATGATGAATTAAAAGAGATTTGGTCAACCCCTGCAATTTTAGGCCAACAGCTACAGCGATTATTGACATTACGTGCAAATGATAAAGAGTTAGGTGAACCAAAAGACAGGTTAGTTGTGTGGTACTTGGTACGGAAGCTGAAGCGTTGGCTCAATAGTGAAGCAGTTGAAATGTTGGATGACAATGAAAATATTAGACGTGCTTACATTTGTGCAGACCTAGGTATTGCTATGGTAACTGGACTGATTAAAGATAAGGTATTTTCAAAGGGCTTTGGCTCAATAAATCATTTAGATTTTAAACAGTGGCTTAAACAAAATGGTGCGAATGAAAAGTACAGTGTTGAGTCGGCACTTGTTAGAGGGTTTTATGATTTGGTATTTGGCTATGTTGATGGTGATTTTGATAATGGGAATGTAGAAGCTGGCGTAGCATCTTTGGCGATGTTGCGTATCATATTATGCTATCACGGTGGGGTAATGTGGAAAATGCAAGCGGGCATGGGAGATGTCATTTTCTCCCCTATATATGAACTGTTAAAACAGCGAGGGGTGAAGTTTGAATTTTTCAATCAGGTCGAAGCATTGGTACCAGAAACTGACCCAAATGGCAGCCAGTACATTGATGAAATACAAGTAAGTCAGCAAGTCGCGCTGGTCAATGGGCATTATGAACCATTGGTCGATGTAAAGGGACTACCTTGCTGGCCTTCGCAGCCACAATTACATCAAGTAGTACCAGAACAGGCAGCATTAATACGCGAGCATAATATTAACTTGGAATCATTCTGGACCAATTGGCCGAAAATATATGAAGCTGAATTTGGCCACCCAATTCCGACAAAAACCCTGAAACGTGGTATTGACTTTGATCAAGTGGTGTTTGGTATATCTGTAGGGTCGCTAGTGCATTTATGTCCAGAGTTACTGCAACGGGATAGAAAATTAGCTGCTCAAGCTCAGCACGTTAAAACGGTTGCAACGCAGGCCTTTCAAGTTTGGATGAATAAAACGGATGAGCAATTGGGCTTTAATTATACTCCACCAAGTGAAGAACGACCTATTTTGAGTGCCTTTTCACAACCGTTTGATACATGGGCTGCAATGTCGAACTTATTGACGAAAGAAGATTGGCCTGAATCTGGCCCGGTAAATATTGCGTATTTTTGTAGTGCATTTAGCTGTGATACTTACCCACCATCAACGGATCATGAGTTTGATGCGATACAAAAAACACGAGTGAAGCAAAATGCATTAAATAAACTGAAAGAAGAAATGCAGCCTTTATGGCCTAATGCATATATTAATGATGAATTTGATTGGTCTGTATTGTACTCACAAGGCCAGCAGTTAGATGAAGCGAGGTTTGATAGCCAATACTGGCGTGTTAATGTCGACCCTTCTGAGCGGTATGTATTGTCTGTAAGTGGAAGTAGTGAGTATCGACTTGCGACGGATGATACCCTGTTTAAGAATTTGTTTATTACTGGAGATTGGATAAAAACAGGGGTAAATGCAGGCTGTGTTGAGGCTGCTGTCATGGCTGGGATGTTGACAGCAAGAGCGATATCAGGTTATCCAGAGACGATCTCTGGTGAGTTTGGTTTTGAGCCAGATGGTACCTAAATTAGTAATGTGATTGCACAGTTTAGTGTCGCTACACATAGAAAGTTTGTGATTAAGTTAGCCTGTATTTTTATGTTTTTTGACGAAAGTTAACATGAAAGTACAGGTTTGTACGTTTAACGCACTGCTAACTATATATCAGTAAATTATTATGCTCTGTACCTGTTGATATTTTTGGGATGGTATCACATTTGAACTATACTCATGACCAGCAACCTAATGATTTGCAATATAAGAGTATGGAAATGACTAAATCTCTCGCCTTCAATTTTATCTTTTCTTCAGTCATCGTTGGGATTTATAGCCCAGAAAGTCTTGGCAGTGATGACCGAATAGAAACCATCGAAATTTATGCACAAAAAAGGGCACAAACAATTGATGAAGTTAGTATTGCAGTCTCTCATGTTACAGGTCAAGAAATCACAATACGAGGCGTCAAAGATGCGACTGAATTAGGTCACTTTGTCGCGAACATGAAGATTAGTCAAAATGCAGCAGAAGGAACGCCTCCGGCTGTTAATATACGAGGTGTTGGTTTAATTGATTATAATACGGCCAACACGTCCCCAGTCGCGATGTATATTGATGGCGCATCGGTCGGTTCTGCAAACAACCAGTTAGTCGATCTCTTTGATATTGAGCAAATTGAAGTGCTTAAAGGGCCACAAGGAACGCTATTTGGACGCAATAGCACCGGTGGCGCAATATTAACTCGCTCGGCTAGACCAGATGCTGGTAGTTATGGATATATAACTGGCGGCGTAGGAACTGATGATTGGCAAAAGCTGCAAGGTATATATAACCATGCAGTGGATGAAGAATCAGCAATACGCTTGGCATTTAGCCATACAAAGTACGAGTATACGAGTTATAACTTATTCGAACCATCACCAGAGGCTGGCTTAGAGCAAAATAATGCACGTTTAAGTTATTTAGGGGAGTGGGACTCAGTCAGCGTTTACTTGAAGGCACATTATAGTCATTGGAATGGCATAGTGCAGCCAGTGGGTAGTATTGGTATTTATAGTGATCCAGTGAATCAGGTAAAGTGCTCGGCAAGTTTAGCGAGTCAAGGAAAGTGTGTTGATAGTTTTGGCTTTAACGATGGCAGTGATGACTTTTGGGCAGTAAGCGTTAATAATGATTCTCCTCACAATAGCATTGGTAAAGGGTGGACTGCGGAAGTTGACTGGCAAGTTACAGATACCGCTCAATTAGTATGGGTTAACGCATTTAGTCGACTAGATAGAGAACATGCATTCAATTGCGATGGTTCGCCGGCGAAGCTGTGTGAAGGCAATATGGGGTTAAAGGCTGAGTTGCTAAACAATGAGTTGAGGTATCAAGTACAACTTGGTGAAGACTACTTAACCACAGGCTTATTTTTGTTAGAAGAGCGCCTATATCAGGATAACAATAATGATTTAGGAAGAGATTTACGCGGCACTCCCTTTGGTGCTAATTCTGCAAAGTTTTATTATGACAATGATATTAAGTCTAAAGTCACTGCATTGTTTGCGCAATACGAGTGGCAATGGTTACCCTCAACTAGGATCACCGCGGGGTTACGTTACAGTGATGAATCAGTCGAGTACGACTCGGTGTCAAACATTAACGTGGTAGTTGATCAAACAATGACGGAAGGTGTGTTGTTACCATTTTATCATGTTGTTGGTAAAAATGATGATGATGGATTTTCGGGTAAAGTTGCCATTAATTATCAATTAGCTGCCAACAAAATGCTCTATTACAGTTTTGCTAATGGAAACAAAAGTGGGGGATACAACGGCGGGTATTTATCAAGCCCTGAGCAGGCAAAAGAAGCTGACTATGGCCCAGAGTCATTAAATGCGCATGAGCTAGGTGCTAAAGTCACGTTGCCTGATGTTAACCTTAAACTCAATGGCGCCATTTTTTATTATGATTATCAAGATCAACAAGTTTTTATGAATCAGCCAGCTACTGCACCAGGCGCACCGCCTATTCAGTTACTTGAAAATGTCGCTGCGTCTACTATTTATGGCGCAGAACTAGACCTGGAGTATGATATTAGTAATACCATGGTGATCAAGGTTGGCGTAGGGTACATCCCACACGCAGAGTTTGAAAACTATACAGATCCCCTTGGTGTTACATTGTCAGATAAACGCCTTCCGTTTACGTCGGAAATAAATATCAATGCACAACTAAGCTATGAATATACGATTGGTCATAGTGTATTGACTAGCTCATTAGGTGTTGATTATCAATCAGAGTATTATTTTGACCAAAATCAGAGCGAGTATGCTATGCAATCAGGTTACGCTCTTTGGCATTTTAACACCTTATATCGATATGAAGATTGGCAAGCTAATTTATGGGCGAAAAACCTCTTTGATCAGGAATACAGCCATTTGAAGTTCGACTTGAGCCAATTTTTAGGCATGTTAGAGGATTTTAAGGGAGAAGGTCGCCGAATTGGGGTGGATTTTACTTATCGATTTTAACGACCTAAGTTGATTTTTAATGAAACCATCATATTTAAAGAAACGTCTGAGGCCGCTTGTTTATCTTGTTGAGTGAATCAAGGCATAGTATGCACGTATTGATCAAGTTGTTTGTGGTACTGAGTTTTATATTGTCCTTGCCAAGTTTTGGTGAGTCCTTTTCTTATGACAAACAAAAACAAGATGTAAACTTACATGATCATGCTATGTTATTGTCTTCAAAAGATAATACACGTTTTCCTGATTCGTTCGACTCGATTGCAAATTGGTCAAGTGATCTTGAGGTCTTACCATCAACAACTTTGTTTTCAGGGCGTTACTGGTTACTCGTAAAGCTGACGAACAACACAGAACAAGAAGAGTTAGTGCTTTATCCTTATAATACGGTGGTGTCGAGTATTGAAACTCGTATTTATAATAAAAATGGTGAAGTACAACGTTATTATACTGGCGGGAAAAACCCAAATGAGTTTGCTTTCCATTATGGAAATACTATCCGTTTAAAGCCTAGTGAAACTTACTACCTAGTTACCATGTTTGAAAGTGATTTCTTTTATACCCCGACCAAGTTGGTAATTAAACCTGTCACTGAGTTTAAACAATTGGTTGTGCAAGAAAACTTAATCATGATCTTGTGCTTTGGTGTTGGCATTGTATTAGGGCTCTATAATTTACTTATTTATATTGGCTCTAAGGACGCCACGCACTTGTATTATGCAATTTTTACAGGTGTCTGGGTATTTGCTTGGAGTCACTTCTTTCACATATCTGATCAGTTATTTGGTTTTTATTCTGCCCACTTACACTGGCTTGGTTTTGCGTTAGCACCTATTGCAAATGTATTGTTTTATAATAATTTACTAAAACTCAAAGAAACTCACCCTAACTTATCGACACTGTCCATTTGGGTTGGCGTTATTTCTGCCATTGGATTGCCATTTTGTATTTTATTTCCGGGTTTTGGCTTCTTATGGGCAACGGTGATGACAGGTACTGCTTTATGTTTAGGCATGTACGCTGGTATTCGATGTGTGTTAGATGGCTTCATTCCAGCACGGTACTTTGTGCTTGCATATATTGCTATGATGGTGCCAAACATGATTGGTAATTTGACTAACTTGGGTGTTTTGCCGCCATCAACGTTGAATTTATATTTGTTAGGTCTTACAGGAATAGCATTAGATGCTATGTTGCTGGCATTTGCAGTGGCAGATAAGTTTAGGTTAACCAGTGAAGAGAACATTGAGTTAAATAAAAATTTAGAGTCAAAAGTCTTAAAGCGTACTTATGAGTTAGAACAACTGGCATCTGAATTACGTGACGCCAGTGAAGCAAAAAGTCGATTTTTGGCAAATATGAGTCATGAGATCCGTACACCCATGACATCCATTATTGGTTATGCTGATGGGATCATGTTAGGCGATATAAAGCCTCATGAGCGAAACCATGCTATTAGTGTTATTTTACAAAACTCGCGACATGTATTGGGCTTAATTAATGACATTCTCGATATGTCGAAGATAGAAGCGAATCGTTTAGAAATTGAATTGATAGAAGCGAACTTATTCCACTCTATAGCACATGTTGAGTCTTTATTAGGTAAGCAAATACGCGATAAAGGGTTAGAGTTTGAGCTTAACTACCACTTTCCTCTTCCCGATTTTGTAGTTATTGACCCGACTAGGTTGAGACAAATATTACTTAATCTGACATCGAATGCGTTAAAGTTCACCACGGTTGGAAAAATTTCAATAGACGTAAGGTGTGAAAACGAGCGGTTACTTATTTGCGTTAAAGACACTGGTATTGGTATGGCAAAAGATGAGCAAAAAGAGCTATTTAGTGCATTTTACCAAGCTGATTCATCAACATCACGTAAATACGGTGGCACAGGGTTAGGGCTCAATATTTCAAAGAGCTTAGCACGCAAACTGGATGGTGACATCGATGTAGAAAGTGAAGTAGGGTCTGGTACTGCATTTACATTGCGATTGGGTTTATTTACGACTGAAAAAACGCACTGGGTTGATAGCTTTGAACAAGTTAACCAAAGTCGAATTGATACTGAGCAACCACTTCACACGCAAGATGAATTAAATGGAGATGTGTTACTTGCTGAAGATCACGGTGATAATAGTCGGCTTATTAAGCGTATTTTAGAGCGAATGGGTTTAAATGTTACCACTGTTGAAAATGGTCAATTAGCGGTACAAGCAGTTTTAGATGGGGAGTTTGATTTGATTTTAATGGATATTCAAATGCCCGTAATGGATGGAGAGCAAGCACTTAACTTTATTCAAGCAACAGGATGCAGTACGCCAGTGATAGCTTTGACAGCGAATACCATGCGTCATGAAATTGAGCGGTATATGAAACTTGGTTTTACAGATCATTTGTCAAAGCCAATTGATAGGGCTCAATTTAATCAAAAAGTGAGTCATTATTTGAATATTGCTGTGGACGATGAACTTGATTTACCTGATGAAGAGTTTGAAGCATTAAAACAACAGTATATAGCGGGTTTGTATGAGCAAAAAGTGCAATTACAAAATCAACTCAAATATCAAGATATCGATGGCTTATCAAAGTCGATACATGCCATTAAAGGGACCGCGGGCATGTTTGATTGTGAAGAAATTCATACCCTTTCTTCAGATATAGACATTAAGCTAAAAACAGCAGACATGGACGAGATTGAAAGTAAAGTCAGAGATCTCATTAAAGCGATGGAAGTGGCAATATCACAAGCAGAATGCGATAAAGCAGAATGCGATAAAGCAGAATGCGATAAAGCAGGCTAAATTATCAAGTAGGCTTATCAATATGTTAGGGGCTGTTGATCTTTGCTGTTCTATTTTTGTTCTCTTTGAGCGTGCTTTTATCGCGGCGCTTAATATGTGGCCTAGTGATCTAAGCGAATATTAAGCAACAAAGAGAAAGGGATGCTCAAAAGAACCGGTAGGCAGCGCTTGATTGGCTTTTCTACTATGTTATCGGCTGACTCACATGGAATAACCATGCTACGCAGCCTCTGCCTTGTATAAAAGCCAATCAAACTGCTGCAAAAATGAACCTGAAAGATCAATAGCCCCTAGTTTCAGAGATGGATAAATAATTTTTAACGCAGTTTTCATGCCTGCGCTTGCTGTATTGACCACAATAGAAAGTTATTATTTATAAATCAGCTTGAAGGCCAAAGATCTAAAAGTGTGATGTTTAAACGCCGCAACGTCAATGGTATCTTGATACGAATGCATGTAGCTCTAGTGCTGTTGCGTTCTGATAACGCCTGGTAGGCTTTGATATATCTATTCTTTCCTGCTATTAACTAACTGTCTTATGATTTAGATTAGCGGAGCTTAGTTTGAATGTACAAATAACAAGGGTATATGCTTGCGTAACTGTCGACGCACAAGAGAAGTTGATTTAACGCTGTTATGCGCCGACAGTGAAGTATTATTACAGTGTAATGTACTGAGTTAATTTAATTGGTTCACCATCAACATCTAATATCGCAGAGATTTCAATTCTACCATGTGTTAAATGACCGATGTCTATCATACTTGGCTGCCATGTTTTGTGTTCATAGGGAGCAAGTGACACATCTTGTTGCCAGAGTTCTTGACTTCTTTTAGGTTGGTCGAACGCAGAAAACTGTACGGTAATTTTCCCCGTTGTTTTACCTGAGTATGGGCCGGACAGTTGCAACGAAAGTTGCTCATCTTTTTCAACCACATCTAAGTATACGCCGTCAAATGCGCTTGCTTGTAGATCTAGCTGACCTTTTAATAGAGAATCCTCCCAACGTAACTCATACGGCAGGTGTTTGGCGTTATTAAACTTGGTAGGTATGTCAAGTATCATATGGCTTATACCTGAAGGGGCGGTTGCTAATTGTTGCTGCTGCACGCTGACCGTGATGTTGCTCTGTGTTGGGTTGTTAATAGCTAAGTAAGGTTGACCTTGTTCATAATAGGTACTGACTTTAATGCCACTGAGTGTCATTAAAGCTTCGTTTGGCAATTGTCTTTTCCAATCAGCCAATAATTTTCGCACTGCAGATGTCACCAAAGTATGTTGAGCTGTATCGGGTAACTTACTGAGCAGCGGTGTTAACTGAGAGTGGCAATTGATAAGTATGTTGGCAAATTGTTGACAGGTATTAAATGCCCTCAAAACCAGCGCTGGCTGGTCGTATAACCACGGATCTGGGTTGTTTTGACCTAACTGTGCAACGGTATGTGTGTGTTGCGATATGTAAGGAGTGATTTGATGATTCATACCTTGGCCAAGCAAATCAAAGCGGTATGGGTCAAGCTCAATTGAACTATCAAAATTCACAGTTTGTCGATGCTGTTGTGTCGCAACAGTGACTTGTATTTTGTTGTGAGCAGGAACAATAGACAGTCCTAGCGCTTGTTCTTTCTGAATTGCTTCGACAATACTAGGCTGTAATGCTAAAACTTGAGAGCCTTTATTTATAGACGTCAAATCAAGTTTAACAAAAGTACCTTGTGAAATGAGCAAAGGCACTGAAGGCGTATCCACTTGTGCATTCTTACTGACGAGTCCAAGACCTATTTCTCCTCGATTGAGCTGAGATGGCTCAAAATCAATGTGCGCTGCAATGGTATTTTTCTGTGATATGTCAACGAGAGGGCTGGTAAGTGGCTTTGGAAAATCTAACACAGGGTGCTGCGCCTGTGCATTTGGGTTAATTTTTAATTGGTGTAACTGAGTGCTCTCGTCACTGCGTAACCAGTAAGCACCGCCGTTTTGCTCCCACGGGCCACTGACAATTTTAAAGGTAGGGCTGATATTTTCGACAAAAGCTTGAAATTGATGTTCTACAGCTTGCCAATTAGGAAAGGTGGCTTTGAGTAATTTATTAGCCGTTGGTAACGTTTGGTCTGAGTGGGGGTTTTCAGCCATTAAGTTAGCAAGAAACCGCTTGAAATAGAGTTGACGAACAGGATCATTCATTAAAAAGTGTACAATGAAGAAGTTAAGTCCACGCTTTAGAGCTGGATCATCATTAATTTGTTCAATGGTGGGTGAGTTTGCTGCTTTATACTGTTTCAAACCGGTTTTGATATAATTCATTGGTGCGCGGTCAAAAACCATGACGGTTAATTCTTTTGATTGTGGGTCATAGACATGACTGGCAATTGAGTCAGCGAGTCCTTCGGTGATCCAATTTGGTGCCCAAGTGGAATGACCATTAAGTGCCATATGAAATGCATGCATTGTTTCATGAATAACGATGTAACGTTGATGGTGTTGGCGGTGGCTTGGAAAATTATAACCTGCGCGGTTATAAAACATGGTTTCACCCCCCGCGGTTTTATGGACGCCGCGTAAGAACCCATCGTCTAACATAGCTTCGCGTAATCTAGCGCGTGAGCTACCGTATACCACCGCAATGCGTTGGTTGGCGATATTCGCTGGTTCCATACCAAAAAGTTCAACATAATGCGGGTACGACATCTCAAGCAACTCAAGGTATAAGCGTACTTTATCTTCGGGTAAGTCACTTTTTAACGCGAAATGCTTACTCACCCACCAGTCGTAACCTCGGCTATTGCTGATTTTATTGTCGCTGTAAGTACGTGGAATATTTTTTCCCATAAAGGCGATATCAATATGGTTCAACTTACTGGTTCTACCTGCGACAGTCACATCTGCGCGCATCGTTTGAGAAGCGACTTGAGTGACTGAGGCAGTGACAGTATCTGGTGTTTTAATTGCATCTGTGTGTGTGCATGCTGTTAGGAGGAGTGTACTGAGTAGAGATAGTTTACGCAGCATAGTGAGGCCTTTTAATTGATGTATATTGTATGCAATTTAAAGTATCATGGCTTTTTCACTAATACAAATTTTAACGTTAGAAGCCGAACTGGGGTGAAATTTCCATTCAAGAAGTTGGAAGGAAGCAAGCCTAAGCCATAGTGGTACTATGGCTTAATTGTGGTATTTTTAGCGTTGGAACTCATAAACACTACCTAAACTCAATATTTGAGTGAGTTCATCTAGTGCTGTGTAAGTTTCAGTGAGCAGCTGAGGATCAGCCAAATCGCTATCGGTGAGTTGATCTCGATAGTGTTTCTCTACCCACGCATTAAGCAATACAAATTTCTCATCACTCATTAACGTGTCTTGATTCACTTTGCCAAGTTCGTTTTGAGTTAGCGCAACCCGTAATCGTAAGCAAGCTGGGCCACCGCCATTTTGCATACTTTGACGTAAATCGAAAAACTTCACGGTGTTTATAGGGTTATTTGCACTTAGCGTGAACTCAATATAGTTGGCGACTTTGCTGTTCTTAATACATTCTTCAGGGGCGACAAGCATCATACTGCCATCAGCAAGGCTGACAAGTTGACTATTAAACAGGTAACTTGTCACTGCATCTTGTACACCAACAGCATGTGTAGGCACTTCAACAATATGTAATTTATCACCAATATACGCTTGTCTGATGCGAGTGAGCGCGTCTGCTTGATTTAAAAATGCTTGTTCGTGGCAAAATAGAACATTGGCATTACCCACTGCAATAACATCATTATGAAAAACGCCTTGATCGATAACATCTGGATTTTGTTGTATAAAAATACGCTGTTCTTGGGGGATTTGATGTAATCGCGCGACTGCTTCACTGGCTTCAAGCGTTTGCCTAGCAGGGTATTTGGTCGGCCCAGTAATTTGGGTATTTAAGCTGCTGGCACCATACACAAATACTTCTAACCCTTTGCTACCATGGTCATCACATAAGCGCGTGTGATTTGCCGCACCTTCATCACCAAAAAAAGGTTGATCAGGTAAATGTGTGTGATGAACAAACGTATTTTCATCGTTGAACATCGCTTTGAGTAAGTTGCTAGTCGTGACAGGCTCTAAAGAGCGATGGAACTTATTATTTAAATTAGCACTGGTAAAGTGTACCTTTTTATCGGCAGTATCTTGTGAAGGTGATACGGTTGCGGCATTTGCTGTCCACATCGCAGAAGCTGAGTAACAAGTTCGTAAAAGTACAGGTGATTCTTTTGCGGCTTTGTTAATAACTTGTGCGTCGGTGCCGTTAAATCCCAAGCGTCGTAATGCATTTATGTCGGGTCGAGCATGAGGCGCAAAAATCCCCTGTTTTAAGCCCATATCGTGCATGGCTTTCATTTTTACTAAGCCCTGTAATGCCGCTTGTTTTGGGTTAGAAATTGCTTCCGCATTGTTTAGTGATGCGACATTTCCATAAGACAGTCCGGCATAGTTATGTGTTGGTCCGACTAAACCATCAAAATTAACTTCAAAGCTTTGGGTTTGCTCACTCATGTTAAATCCTTGTTTATATTATCGTTGATTATTATGCCTATATAGCGGCTGATTTAACATCGAATTTAACGGTAAAGGGTCGAATTATTAGGGGGAAGGTTTGTGATTAATACGGAAAAAGCACTTTAATAAAGTGCTTTGTCGAGCTAAAAACTAGCCTTCACAAAAGCGTGGAGACAATGATTCTTCGTAGCAGGCCCGATCCATCGATGGGCCACAGCCTCCCCACCAACTTTTTGGACGACCGCCAGCAACTTTTGGTGTTGCATCCTCACCTAATGCCGCCTTGTTATGAATGAGTGTTTTTATTTGTTTTTTATGTAGAGTTAATTTCATGATAATTCCTTCATTTTATTGCCCAAGATCCCTTGGGTACCTTAAAACTAGAACTTTCTTGCAAAAAGTTCAAAATTTAATCTATTACAAAATGTTTCAGGACAATAAAAGAAACTTGTATATATGAAAATTCGAATATATGATATTTCGTATATTAAGGTTTGATGATGAGTGAATAATGGATCCAGTGACATTTTTTAAATGCCTAAGTGATGAAACCAGATTAAAAGCCTTGTTATTAATTCAGCATGAAAAAGAACTATGTGTGTGTGAATTAATGGTGGCATTAGGTGAAAGCCAACCTAAAGTGTCGAGGCACCTTGCTCAGTTACGTAAAGCTAAATTACTGCTAGATAGAAAACATAAGCAGTGGGTTTATTACAGAATCAATGATGCGCTGCCGAACTGGGCGCTAGATACATTAGTACAAACACATGGCGAGAATAAAAGCTATTTTTCAACATCGTTAACGAAACTAAATGAAATGGGCTCAAGGCCTGAGCGCGTTGCATCGTGCTGTAATATTGAGTTAAAAGGGGAATAAAATGTCAGTGAAAGTAGGTATTAATGGATTTGGGCGTATGGGACGTTTGACCATGCGCGCATTGTATAATAGTGACAATATTGAAATTGTACAGATCAATGACCCAGCTGGGGACGCGGCAACATTGGCCCATTTGATGAACTTTGATTCAGTACACGGTCGCTGGGAACATGAAGCGTTAGCAGCGCAAAATGATATGATGATTGGTAAACATCGTATTCATGTCACGCATAATACTTTGCTAGAAGATACCGATTGGTCGGGTTGTGACCTTGTTTTAGAAGCATCAGGTAAAATAAAAACAAAAGAAAAACTCACAGGTTATCTCACCCAAGGAGTTAAACATGTTATGGTAACTGCCCCGGTAAAAGAAGAGGGGGTATTGAATATTGTCATGGGCGTGAATCATGACCAATATGACAAGTCACAATTCCCAATCGTCACGGCTGCATCATGTACAACGAATTGTTTAGCACCCGTTGTCAAAGTATTACAAGATAAAATTGGCATTGTACACGGATCAATGACGACGATTCATGATATTACCAACACCCAAACGATTCTAGATGCGCCGCATAAAGACCTACGACGCGCACGTGCATGTGGAGCAAGCCTTATTCCAACCACAACAGGTTCTGCAACAGCCATTACGCATATATTTCCGGAGTTAAAGGGCAAATTAAATGGCCATGCGATACGTGTTCCACTGGCAAATGCGTCAATCACAGACTGTGTCTTTGAGGTCAGTCGGGCGACGACAAAAGAAGAAATTAATGCTTGGATGGAAGATGCAGCTAATGGCGCGATGCAGGGTATATTAGGATATGAAACTCGGCCTTTGGTCTCTGTAGATTATAAAACTGATCCACGCAGCAGTATTGTTGATGCTCTATCAACCATGGTGATCAATGACACTCAAGTTAAAATGTATTTGTGGTATGACAATGAGTGGGGTTATGCAAACCGCACGGCTGACTTAGTGCGTTATGTTATTGCAGAGAATGGATAAGTATTAGCATGGCACTTTCTTCACTACCACAAGATATAAAGCAATATCTAATAATTACAGGAAATTATTGGGCATTTACTTTAACTGACGGTGCATTACGAATGCTGGTGGTGCTTTACTTTCATCAGCTGGGATATAGCCCGATAAGCATTGCAATGCTATTTTTGTTTTATGAAGTATTTGGGGTGGTGACGAACCTACTTGGTGGTTGGCTTGGCGCTCGACTTGGTTTGAACAAAACCATGAATGTGGGACTGGGGCTACAAGTGGTTGCCATCGTTATGCTTGCGATTGAACCGCAGTGGCTGTCTGTGGCCTATGTCATGTGCGCACAAGCCTTATCTGGGATTGCCAAAGATCTTAATAAAATGAGTGCAAAAAGTGCCATTAAACTGCTGGTGCCTAAAGACGCCGATAGTATTTTGTATAAATGGGTTGCATTATTAACCGGTTCTAAGAATGCGCTCAAAGGGGTTGGCTTCTTTTTGGGTGCCATGTTGTTGAGCTTATTGGGGTTTGCTGGTGCGCTATGGTCTATGGCGGGTATGTTAGGCGTCACTTGGTTTATGAGTATATGCTTGCTAAAGCAAGACTTAGGCAAGAAAAAGCACAAACCGAAGTTTTCTGAAATTTTTTCTAAAAGCCGTTCTATAAACCTGCTTTCAGCGGCAAGGTTGTGTTTGTTTGCCTCTCGGGACGTGTGGTTTGTTGTTGCTTTACCGGTGTATTTGTCTAGCCAATTTGGTTGGGAGCATACTTGGGTAGGGGGCTTTATGGCAACTTGGGTGATTTTATATGGCATCGTACAAGCGAACGCGCCAAAATTGACCGGCAAGCCAAACACCATTCATGACAGTATACAGGCTGCAGTGACATGGGTGGTGCCACTGACGGTGATCCCATTATGCATTGTCGTAGGGCTCAATTTAGATATTACACCTTTGTGGGTGATTGTGGGGGGGTTACTGGCTTTTGGGGCGGTGTTTGCTATTAACTCTTCCTTACACAGCTACTTGATTGTAAAACTGGCAGACAGCGATGGTGTGTCACTGGATGTTGGGTTTTATTATATGGCCAATGCGATGGGCCGGTTGTTCGGCACGGTATTTTCTGGTCTGATTTACCAATTCTATGGTTTGAGTGCCTGTTTAATTGTGTCTGCGGTGCTGCTGGGCTGCACGGCTATCATCACGAAAAAGCTGCAAAAAGTGAATTAAACATTATTGTCTAGCAATGATATTAATCAATGTTTTGATTGCCGCGTTAACGTTATGGCTGCGCCATCGCGTTAACGCGTTTTTGATGTTAGTGAGCTAATTTGAAACTTTCAGTGACTTCTTTAAGATCGTTACTGAGCCTATCCAGCTCATAACTGGCAGAAGAAACTTGGTCTGCGCCGGCTGCATTATCAACCGCAGCCTGTTTAATAGACTCAACGTTGTGTTTAATTTCATCCGTGGTCATGGTTTGTTGGTGTGCGGCTGTAGCTATCATTTCAGCGCTTTGCGCTATTTGATTGATTTGCTGCACGCTGTCTTCTAAAAGGGAAGCGCTGTCATTGGCTGCAGAAATTGTTAGCTTGGTTGCTTCAATAGATAGGTGCATTTCTTCAACCGCTTGGTGGGTACCTGATTGTAAACTATTGATCATACCTTCGATGTCGGCAGTCGATTCTTGTGTTTTACGTGCCAGTTGTCTGACTTCGTCAGCGACAACCGCGAAACCTCGGCCATGTTCGCCAGCGCGGGCGGCTTCTATTGCAGCGTTAAGTGCAAGTAAGTTCGTTTGTTCGGTCACTGTTTGAATCACTTCTAATACGCGACTAATATTTTGTGCATTGCCTTCTACCCGTTTAATGACTTGCTCTGCGTTATCGATGGCGGTGCTAAGCTGGGTCATTTGTGCGACAGTTGCTTGCAGGTTTTCGTTTGCTGAAGAAGAGGTTTTTTCCGCGCTATGACTTAAATCTGCCACAATACGGGCGTTAGTAGCCACTTCCTCGATTGATTGGTTGGTTTGATCCATGGCGAACGCCACCTGTTCAATATTGGCATGTTGCTCTTGTAAACTTGCATTTGACTGACTGCTGGCAGCGCTGGTTTGGGCGGCTGTACTCGCTAACTGTGAAGTAGATTCGACAATAGTACCAATCATTTGATTTAATGATTTGTTCATACGTGCCATCGCCCCATACACACCTTGCTGTGCTGTTGTGTCAGTAAAGGTTTGACGCAAATCACCCTCTGAAATACGCTCACTAATGGCTTGCATTGTGCTTGGCTCGCCACCTAATGGACGTATGATTGATTTTGAAATAACCAGTGTAATGATGACGACCCCACACACCGTGAATAGCGCAATGAAGCCAATGATCCAATACATTTTATAAACGGGTGCAAATGCTTCAGCTTCATCAATTTCAGCAAGCAAAACCCAATTTAAATTAGCAAAGGTAAAAGGTAAGTAGGCGGATAAAACCGGGTTTCCGTTGTAATCAATAATGATTTCAGTATCAGACACGCCGCGTAATCCCTTATTAACAGCAAGGGTGTTAACACCGTTATTTTCTACTTTTCCGGCAAAGCTTGCGATAACTGAATGACCTGTCGGGTCTAAATAGGAATCTGAACGCATCAGTAAGTCATCACCCACAAGATAAGACTCACCCGTTTCTCCCATACCATCACGCGTTTGCATAATGCGGTTAATGGCATCAATTGAAAGCTGTAGTGCAATAATGGCTGTTATTTTGCCATCAATAATAACAGGTAAGCCAATGAATGCGGCTGGGTCATTGTTACTTGGGGCATATCGAGAGAAGTCTTGCAGAATAAAATTGCGTTTGGATAACACATTATTATACAGCACAGCTAACCCTGAATTACGGTATGGCCCTGAAATTAAACTTGTTTGATAATCAGCTTCTTTTGCAACGGTGTAGTCAACGAACCCATTTGGGCTAATAATGAATAAATCGTAATAGCCTTTTTGCTCTATAAATGTTTGAAAAAATGCGTGATGCTCTTGCGCGGCTCGTGCTAATGATTGTGCCTTAGTTTGCGCATGTGCAGTTTGCCACTCAGAGACTAAGATTTCTAAATCCGCTTTTCGGGCATCAAAGTAGTCTGTTAACTGAGTATGTTTTATCTGCTTAATAGAAGTGAGCTGGTTGTAAGCTTGCTGCTCTAACGTGGTACTGGCAGTAAAGAGAGAGAACAATGCGATCACCCCGGCTGGTACTAAACCAATTAACATAAAAGACAACAACAATCGGGTTTTGATTAACATATTTACTCCACACATAATTAACAGCGGCGCAAATGTACATGATACTTCGAGTAATGAGAATAATTATCACAGTATAATTGTAAAGAAGTGCCAATTAAAAAGGATTGGTTAATACTAAATAACTAATCCAAATGGGTGTTATTTGTTCCTTAAATGACTTTGTTTTGCGCAGATTTGTTGATATTTCTGAGATAATTTATTGTTTTGTGATGGGAAAGGATGAAATGTTAATTTTGTGTTTGTAATGGGTACTTGCGGGATAAGCAGAGGTCATCGGGGAATGCGTATAAATTACGATAATGTGTGAGTGAGAAATGAGCAGTAAAAAGAGATGCGGTTTAGTTTGCAAAATAGGAACTTTTGCGACTATATAATAAGTCCGATGATATTGATGCGTTATATGTGGCAGAGAAGGTATATGTTAGGTAATGTACCTGTAACAGCGTAAACATCGTAATTGCCCAGACATGTGTATGGCCAATTACGATGATGAATATGAACTATGGTAGTAGAGCTAAGCGAGTGTTGCAGCGGCCGTGGATAGTTGATCCACTAACTCTTGGTTTGTTATTTTGTTTTCAGTCATGTCAAAGTTGTCATAAAAACTCGGTACTGATATTGACGCTTTAACATCAAGCGCAAAGTAAGGCGCGGATCCGGTTGCTGCTGCCAGTACACTTTTTGCACCACCAGGACCAGGTGACGTTGCCAGTAATATAGCGGCTTTATTTTGATACACTTTCATATCAATACGTGAAGTCCAGTCGAAAATGTTTTTGTACGCTGCAGTATAAGAGCCATTATGTTCTGCAAATGAAATGATCACGGCATCCGCTTCACCTATCTTTGTGAAAAACTGTTGTGCTTGTTCAGGAATACCTGACTCATTTTCTCTGTCTGAACTGTAAATTGGCATTTCAAAGTCATTCAAATCTAAAATTTCTACTTCAGCCCCTTTAACCAATGATCCGGTATACGCAGCTAATTGCTTGTTGATTGATTGACGGCTACTACTTGCTGCAAATGCTAATACTTTCATGGTGCTCTCCAAATAATTTTATGTGTAATGAGTATGAGCGCTTTGCAATTCGCTTTAAAAGTAAGATTTAAAGTTGCACCCTTGACTCGATGGAAATAAGTCTATATTAAGTCATAATAGATGTTAATACTTTAAAAATGGACATACTCTTTCCATATGAATAACAATCAATTGTTTGACGGCATTCTTATTTTTGTCCAGGTGGTAAAAAGTGGTGGCTTTGGCGCCGCTGCACAAACACTGGGCCATTCCAGCTCTCATGTAAGTAAAGAGGTGATTAAGCTTGAATCGCGTTTAGGTTTGCGATTGTTAAACCGAACCACACGTTCAGTTGCACTTACACCGGAAGGTGAGGCATATTTTCAACAATGTGAGCAGCTGGTAATAGATGCGCAATCGGCACTGAGTTTAGTTACTCAAAATGATGAAATACCCCGTGGTGCATTAAAAATAAGTTGTCCAATTGGTTTTAGCCATGACCATTTAAAACCCGTTATTGCTAAATACATGCAACAATATCCGAATGTGAGCTTGGAGTGGGATGTGAGCGACAAGCGCATTGACGTCATTGGCGATGGTTTCGATTTAGCAGTAAGAGCCGCGCCCACATTAGATGAATCTAGCTTGATATGTAAACGCATATATTCATGTCCCACTTATATTGTGGCGTCGAAAAGTTATATCTCAAAGTATGGCAAGCCCTACCACCCCAGAGAACTGGTAAATCACAATGCGATTTGCTATTCAAATTTGAAGATGCCGGGAAGATGGGAGTTTGAAAAACAGGGGGAAAAACCATTTTCGGTTGATGTGAAGCAGCGAATCAAATGCAACAACGGTCATATGGAATTAGCAATGGTAAAAGCAGGGCTCGGTATTTGCCGTTTGCCAGAGTTTTTTATGGGGGATGCATTAACGAACGACGATATTGAGGTACTGTTCGCTGACTATACTCATCCGACGGTTAATGTGTATGTGATTTATCCTAGCCGTAAACACCTTTCGCCCAAAGTACGCAGGTTTATTGATATGTTAAGTGAAGAATTGACTGTAAGCTAAGTTGATCATCAAAAGCGCGAACAAGGGAAGCGAGTCGGGGAGAGTTGATTGAATAGAGGAATGGTTTGTCGACTAGCTCTCTTCAATTTTTAAACAATAAGGCTTTTGGGGAGAATAGTTTGATATAATCTTGTGCGGCTATTTGAACCCAATCAGAGGAAAAATGGCTGACACACCTGAAACCTCAAACGATACCAGTGTTAAAACACGCTGTGAACATGCCAAAGAGCGCAAAAACCCCAAACAATTGGCATGTTTTGCAGGCAGCCCTAGACTACACAGCATTGAGGTGGTGGATTAGCCATGCGTTCTGAGTGTTGAGCAATACCATTTTTGTATGCTTTTTGAGTATGCAGCTCATATTTCAAATTCAGACTTATGAACTAAGCGATATGCTTGTGATATTCCAGATTGAACGTGGTTCTGGAGTTGGCATTCATTTTGAGTGGGTGTCTGTTATATTTCCCATTAAAA